>CBDUUX010000022.1:0-9059 GCA_965370515.1 uncultured bacterium | reverse complement strand
ATGATCCTTTAGATGTAATGGTCATTACCAGCTATCCGACCTTTACCGGCTGCGTTATTGAGTCTATAGTTATTGGAGTTTTAAAATTAACTGATAATGGTCAGAATGATTTTAAAATTATTGCCGTAGCCAAAAGTGATCCTCGAATGAGTAAGGTCAAAGACCTTAAAAGCCTACCTCCTCATTTTAAAAAAGAGGTTAAAGATTTTTGGAACAGCTATGCCCGGCTCCAACCAGAAAAAAAGATCTTGATAAAAGGATGGGGAGGAAAAAAAGAAGCTAAAGAGATAATAAAAAAGGCGATAGAAAGATACAAACAAGAAAATGACTGAAGACAATATAAAAAATATCGGTAAAAAGGGCAAAATCAAAGAAGTAGGGATTGTCGCGGAAATGGAAAGGTCTTACTTAGACTACGCGATGAGCGTGATTGTGATGCGCGCTTTGCCTGAGGTTCGAGACGGCCTTAAGCCCGTACACCGGCGCATTTTATACGCCATGCACCAACTGGGGCTAACCTTTGGGTCTAAGTATTCCAAATCCGCCAAAATCGTCGGAGAAGTTTTGGGCAAATATCATCCTCACGGCGACATGGCTGTTTACGAAGCTTTAGTAAGAATGGCTCAGGACTTTTCTTTGCGCTACCCCCTAATTGACGGGCAAGGAAATTTTGGCTCTGTTGATAATGATCCTCAGGCTGCTATGCGCTACACGGAGGCGAGAATGTCTAAAATCAGCGCGGAATTATTAGCTGACATTAAAAAGGAAACAGTTGACTTCGTTCTAAACTTTGACAATAGCCTAGAAGAACCAGTTGTTTTGCCGGCTAGATTGCCCAACTTACTTTTAAACGGCAGCGACGGAATTGCCGTAGGCATGGCCACTAAAATTCCTCCCCATAACTTAAATGAGCTAGTGGATGCTTGTATTGCTGTGCTCGACGGGGGAAAGCTAGAAAAACTAGAAAAAAATGGGGAAGAACTAGAGCTTAAAAAGATTGATCTTGCTTCTCAGGACGAAAAAGAAATCATCTTTAGGGAAGTTTACGATTTGGAAAAAGAAGAGTTTGAATTTGAAACTAAAGCTTCTTCTCAAGACCTATTAAAATACATCAAGGGCCCAGACTTTCCTACTTATGGCCAAATATTTAACAAAGAGGCAATCGAAGAAATTTACACTACGGGCAGAGGCAAAATAATTATGCGGGGGAAAGCAGAAATTCAAGAAACTAAGGGAGGCAAATTTAAAATTATTATTTCGGAAATTCCCTACCAGGTTAACAAGGCTAGTATGGTTGCTAAAATCGCCCAGCTAGTTAGAGAAAAGAAAATAGTAGGAATTAGCGGCCTGCGGGATGAATCTGATCGGGACGGCATTCGGGTAGTAGTTGAACTTCAAAGAGTAGCAATACCCAAATCGGTCTTAAACAAGCTCTATAAACTAACCCCGCTCCAAACCAGCTATCCCGCTAACATTGTTGCCCTGGTAGACGGGGTCCCCCAAACTCTTAACTTAAGGCAAATCTTGCTTTTATTTTTGCGCCACCGGCATGAAATTATCAGAAGGCGAACCATCTTTGACTTAAAGGAAGCAAAACTAAGGTCGCATATCTTGGAGGGCTTAAAAATTGCTTTAGACAATTTAGATGCAGTGATTGAAACGATCAAGAAATCCAAAGACTCAGAAATAGCGAAGTTTAACTTAATGAAAAAGTTCGAACTTACCTCTCTTCAAGCTACGGCTATTTTAGATATGCAGCTTAGAAGGCTAGCTGCGCTTGAGCGGCAAAAGATTAAGGCTGAATATCAAGAAATCAAAAAGGCCATGGACAAGCTAATTGCCATTTTAACTCAGCCGAAAAGAATGCTGGGGGTAATTAAAAAAGAGCTGGAAGAAATTAAAGAAAAGTACGGAGACAAGAGAAGAACCAAGGTATTTGCCCAAGCAATTGGGGACTTTTCTGAAGAAGACCTGATTCCTGACAAAAAAACAATTATTACGATCACTAAAACCGGATACATTAAAAGAATTCCTCCTTCCACTTTTAGAAGTCAGAGAAGAGGAGGGAAGGGAGTAATGGGAATGACTAAAAAAGAAGAAGATCAAATCGACCATCTTCTTTTTGCCCAAACTCATGATGAAGTTCTTTTCTTTACGGATAAGGGCCGGGTGTTTAACTTGCGAGTTTGGGATATTCCCGATGGATCCCGCCAATCTAAAGGGCAGGCAGTAATTAATTTAATTAATATTGAACAAAAAGAAAAAGTCCAAGCGATTCTAACTACTAAAAAGGGAGAGAAAGGATTTGTCACTATTGTCACTAAAAATGGCTTAATTAAAAAAACCGATCTGAAAAAGTTTAAAAAAATCCGGGTTTCGGGAATTATTGCGATTTCTTTAAAAGGTAATGATCAGGTAGTTGACGTTGAGCTTACCAGCGGGGAAAGTCAGATGTTTATCGTAACTAAAAACGGCAAATGTATTCGCTTTGCCGGGTCTGACGTTCGCTCCATGGGCCGGGATGTCCAGGGAGTGAAGGGAGTATCCTTAAAAGAGAAAGACCGGGTGATTAGCTTAGACATTATTCCCGAAAAGCTCCCTCAACCCAAAGACAAGCGAATAAAAGTTTACCGTCATTTACTGGTTGTGATGGAGAACGGGATTGGCAAGCGCACTAATGTTTATGAGTATCCTTTGCAAAAAAGAGGGGGAGTGGGGGTTAAGGTGGCCAACATTACCGCCAAAACCGGTCAAGTCGCTTGTGCCAACGTCGTTAATGAAAAAGACGAGCAGGCAATTTTAACTTCTCGCCAAGCCCAAATAATTAAACTGCCAATTCGTAATATTCCCGTTTTGTCCCGAGCCACCCAGGGGGTTATTTTGATGCGCTTTAGGAAAGATAAAAACAAAATCATCGACAAAGTCTCCGCCATGACCTGCCTGAAAAAGGCTTGAAAGACTCCCATTCTTGATAAAAGTCGTTTTGCTATGTATATTAATTATAATAGTTGTTATAGATGCTTAAAGGAAGAATTATGTTGCAAAGTATCGGTGTTCTTGAATTAAGGAAAAAAACGGGACAAATTTTAGATGAAACGTTTTATCGAAAAGACCGCTTCCTTATCAAACGAAAAAATACACCCATGGCCGTTTTAATTCCGATGGAAGATTACGAAAAATATTTCAATGATCCTGATATTGAAATCTACACCCAAAAAAGAATAAAAGAATTTGAAAAAGAAGATTGAGTAAGCAAAGCGCTTTTAGCTAAAACCAAAAAGATTTTAGAAGGCTAGCTCGATGTTGAAACTCTTTCTTAATGCTAATATCTACCTTTCTGCAGCCAGATCTCCGATGGGTGGTTCAGCCTTAGTCATCGAAATAACCAAAAGAAAAAATATAAAAGTCTTTGCCACTTTACAAGTTTTAAAAGAAGCTGAAAAAAATTTAAGGTTAAAAGAAAAAGTTCAGGTTTTAATAAGACACTACGAAATTTTGAAATTCCTAAATCCCAAAATCATCAAAATCAACAAAGAAAAGGCAAAAATAAAATTTGCGAAAATCATTGATGAAAAAGACGCTTTGGTTTTGGCTGGAGCCAAAAAAGTAAGAATTGATTATCTAATCACCATAGACAAAAAACACTTTTTACCAGGAAAATTCAATCAGCCAAACTACCTTTTAAAATTTTCACCCCTGGCCAGTTGATTGAAACCATAGCCATCCCCAAAAACCCAAAAGTTTCCCTCCGGAAGTAAGCCAATGTCTAACTAATAAAGTCTCTCGAAAGTATTTTTGGCTCTATTTATTCCCGCTGTGGTACTTGTCGTGCACCTCTCTTAGTCTTTTATCAGTGACGTGAGTATAGATTTGGGTGGTAGCCACGTTCTGATGCCCTAAAAGTTCTTGGACTGACCGAAGGTCAGCACCGGAAGAAAGAAGATCAGTCGCAAAACTATGGCGCAGAACATGAGGAGTAACTTTAACTACCAACCCTGCTTTGCGCCGATATTTTTCAACTAACCGCTGAATTGAGCGGACATTTAATCTTAAAGACTCGCCCTTAGTAGTGGGGTCTGTTTTTTTACCAGAATACCGGATAAATAAGGGCTGATAATGATCAGCGCGAGCCGCCAAATAACGCCCCAGCCATTTCTTAGCCCGGTGGGAAATAAAAACCACTCTTTGTTTGTCCCCCTTACCAGTTACCCCCACTTCCCGGGACCTTAAATTAATCTGATCTCGATTTAAAGCCACTAGCTCCGAAACCCGCAATCCCGAAGAAAAAAGCAGTTCTAAAATAGCCTTGTCTCGCAGCCCAATAGCTTTAGAAATAGTGGGTTGATTAAGAAGTTTTTCCGTTTCCTGGGGAGTTAAAAATTTAACAGTGCTTTTCTCACCCCTAGGAAGCTCTATTTTATCCGGGGAAAGAACTTCATAGTCATTCCTAATCAACCATCTTAAAAAAGAGCGAAAAGCAATCATATAATAACCCTGGGTTTTTTTCTTTAAATATTTACCCTGAAGAGTTTTCTTGCGACTCAAAAAACGGCGAAATTGGCGGACATTTTCAACACTGATGTCCGAAAGAGCAGGGGAGGGTTTTTTCTTTTTGATAAATCCTAGTAATTGAGAAAGATATTGATGATAGTTGCGAATAGTTAAAGGGGAGCGATTTTTCTCAATTTCTAAATATTCTAAAAAGGACAAAATTAACTCAGACAAATTATTGCTTCGGGTCATTACCGTTATCTTACTCTATTGCTTTTTGCTTGTCAAGATTGTGCGACGCATAGTCAATTATCACCTATTCTCTTGTACTAAAAGCTTAATAACTAACGAAAATAACTTTATTAAGACTTATTCATAATTTATATAAATTAGAAAAGCAATAAATTATTATTTAAAGAGAAAAAGTAAAAGTAGCGGGAAAACCAGAAAAAGATTGATAAAAAAGAGTTGGGGATTATAATTAACATTTTTCAAGGACTTAAAATGAAATTGGACTCAGGGCCTGTATTAATGATGATTAATAATACTACTGGTCCTAAAAACGGGTCTTAGACAAGGGCTAATAATGATATAATTTGATATGCTTTGTATATTATTCTCCGTAATTCTCTATTATTAGACAAGCAGGGGAGTAAGTTGAGCTTAAACGGGGATATTTAGAAAAGCCGACAGAAAGATTGGAAACAAGAGCGCCTTATAACAAGAAGGTTTGGCAATGAAAGATCATAAGGACCAAGAATTATAAAAGAAAGAAAATAGCTCTTTTGCCCCTCTCTACTGGAGACGGTTCGTAAAAGATATATTGTACGACATAGTATAAAAGTAATATATCAATTGAGGGGGATATTGAGAAGATCCCCCCTTCTCCCTTTCTTTGTTAAGCTAGGTTTTTTAAATACTTGCCTTAGGATCTTTAAATATATCACTTCTCCCACTAGGCTCAGACAAAAGAATATGAAGACCCGACTTTTCCACAATATGTACTTGGGGAGGATATACTAACTATATCAAATCATATCATTTTTAGGCAACTTATTTACGCCTATCCTTAGGTTAAATATATAGTTCAGGGGGTACTTATCAGTTACATATCATTTCTGCCAATTGTTTATTGGCCGTGAAAACTACCCTATAATATCTGTGAAAAGGATTATGTAGGCTGATGGACAAGTATATGACTATAGGATCTTATTCACTTCCCTCTCCCCTGTCTTGGCGGTATCTTGATTTTTTTCCTACCAACCTGCTGAAAAAAGAAGTGCTAATAACGCAATTGCGCCAATGAAAATATATTCTTTTAAGATTTTAGCAAAAAGACGCTCTCTGAGGTGAGATTGAAACACTCCCCCCAAGATATAAAGCCAGCTGACTAAATATAAGGACTTTAAAGTGCTAGATAGGTACCAAAAAGAGATAACTAAGGCTAATTGGGTCGCCAATACGGTCGGAGCCAAGGTATAAATAAATAAATTCTTCTTCTCTGTTTCCGTAATAATTACGGACCAAAAAAGATGATAAAACAGGAAAAAGGTAATTACGGCAGTTAACAAGCTGTTAATCCAAGGGAAAAACTCTAGCGAAAACATGGCGTTGAAAAGAAGAAGGGCAATTAAAAGAGTAAATGCAAAACCGGTAACATATGCTGTCCGGTAAAGAGGAACCGCCTTAAACCGAGAAGAAACAACAAATAGATTTTCCGTTAAAAGAATGAGATAAAAACTGGCAAGGTAAATTAGAGCAAAGGTGAACTGCCAAGCCAGAGACGAAAAAAGCAAGGGAGCAAACCAGCTAAAGCTAATGGTTAGAAGAGCCGGCAAGATAGTTATTGGCAAAATCTTTTTAAAAGAATTTAATTGGGAGCGGAAAAGAAAGTAAATAATTAAAACAATAAAAAAAGCCAAAATTATCCCATTAAGCCAAAATATTTGGCTCTGCGACCAAGCGGCAAGCCAATTAGTAGCCCAAAACCCGAAACTGGCGATTATTGAAACCAAAACAAAATTCTTCTTTTTTTTCACTTTTTCTCTAAAAGTAAGTTACTAAAAACTCTCAAAACATCATCATGATTTTCAATTTCTGCCAAAAATCCTTTTGCTTCTTGGAAGCTGCTAACCTGAATTGGGTTTTTAGGAGTCATTAACCAATCAGTAGAAAGGATCTTAATCTTTTCTTTAATTAAATTCTCTTTAAAATCGTTTAAATTTTCAAAAGGAAGGTAAAAAATAGTTACTCCTTTATCATGTTTAAAATAAGCTGCCCCCCACTCCCCTGCTCTTAAGATTAAATCTTCGTCTAGAGATGGGGTTTTCACTATCCCTAAACGCTCAAACTGAAAAGCAACTGCCCCTGGTTCAGCTAAACTACCCTGAAAACGACGAAAAACACTTTTAATTTCCTGAGTAGTCCGCTGCCGATTATCAGTGGCCATTTCAATCATTATCGCCAACCCTTGAGGACCATATCCTTCTAACCAAAAGGCTTCTAGGTCTTTCTGCTCTTCTCCTTTTTGCAAAAGCCGATCAATATTACTTTTGGGCATATTAACACTCTTGGCTTCTTCAATTATTGACTTTAGCCTAGGACTTTTTTCCGGATCAGCTGATCCCCCCTCCCGAATAGCAATCGTTATTTGCCGGGCATACCTGCTAAAAACCTTGCCTCTTTTGATATCCTCTACTCCCTTTTTTCTTTTGATGTTTTCCCACTTAGAATGTCCAGACATAGGTATATTTTACCGCAATTTGTTAAAAGTTTCTCCTAAATAGACATTAATTTGAGTTGAATCTCCAAATTCTTCTTCTCCCAGCACTTCTATTTCGCAATTTTTAATCAATCTAGCTAAACGCTGATAAGTCCAAGATTCCTTAACTTCTTTAGATTTTATTCCTAATAAACAAGCCTTTTCTACCTGCTCACTGTCCTTAACCGCAACTACAAGCATTCCGCTATTAGTTAATATCCGAGCTAACTCCTTGGCTAATCCCCCAATTCCTGCGACATTATAAATTCCTATTGCTAGCTGCTCATCCTTAAGAAAAGAATCAGCCAGATAGATGCTCGCCCAACTATCAAAAACATCTTGTTTAAGATGGTAAAAATCATCTTTTTTTTCAGAGAAGTCTTCGTCTCCCCTTTTTAACTGGATAATATAGCGATGATTTCTTAGTGATTGGTAAATTTTCCAAAGATTTATCCTTTGCGAAAAAGAAAGTTTTGTTTTCGAAAAGGATAAATCTTTGATGGCGCTTTTTACTATTGGCAATCCGTTTTCTAAGTCTTTTTGGGGATATGCAAACTCACTCTTTTCAAGATATGACCAGAAATCCAGGGGAAAGCCAAAATAGTATTCAATCGTTTTAGGAACAATGAGCTCTTCTTTCTCTTGAAAAGCCAACTCATTGAGCTTTCCTATTCTTACTTCTCCGTAATTTCCAAAAGTCTTTACCAAAAGGTTGCCGGGAAAGAAAACAGCAAAAGCTGTTTTGTTTACCGGATCGGCGCTTATTAAAACCAAGGCATTTTCGGAAAACAAACCTAAATTAAACTGCCGCTTTCCATCCCAAAGATTTGGCTTAATAATTTTAAACCACCAAAATCCCAAACACAGAATAACTAGAGCCAGGAAAATCAAAAACTTCTTTTTCATCTTTTTAACTCTCAAGTTTTTTTAAGTGTTCTTTTAGTGTAATAGGCAAAGGATTTTTAAGCAAGATCTTTTTTTTAGTCATTGGATGAAAAAATTCCAAGCTTGAAGCATGTAAAAAAAGACGACTAGAGTCATCTTTTTTCTTGGAAGAAGAATAGATTGGATCAGAAACCAAGGGGAAACCAAGGTACTTAAAATGAACTCTTATCTGATGAGTTCGGCCCGTTAGTGGCCTTACTCTTACTAAAGAATAATCTTGCCCTTCAGAAGAATATACTTTTTCCCGAAGATAACTTGTCACCGAACCTCTCCCCCCCGGAAAAACCCTCCATTTATTTTTCTCTCCCCTAGCCCTTTTAATGGGAGCGTCAACTGCCCCGTTTCGGGGAATTTTCCCGTTTACTAAAGCAAGGTATTCTTTTTTAATTAATCGCTTCGCAAAAGCCTTTTGAAGATTAGTAAAAGTAGCAGCATTTTTTGCCACTAAAAGTAGCCCAGAAGTATCTTTATCCAAACGATGAACAATCCCTGATCTTTTTTTAAATAAAAGGTCTTTTTCTTTAAAAGAAACCTCCTTTTCCAGCCAAACTTGCAAAGAAGTCTTCTTGCCTGAACCATAAAGAGTAACCCACCCAGAAGGCTTATTAAGAGCTAATAAGTACCTGTCCTGGTAAATAATTTTAGGAAGATTTCTTCGGATTTTTTTTCTTACCACACTTAACACAAATAGTTGTCTCCGGGAAAACCATTAGCCGCTCAGTATCAATAAAACGATCGCACTCTTCGCACAAGCCATAGCGGCCAATCTTAATTCTACTTAGGGCCTTGCGAACTTGAACGATCCTTTTATCTAGGTGATTTTTAATTGCCTCTGCCTGAGCATGGCCAAACTGCTCCGCCG
>CBDUUX010000021.1:0-9386 GCA_965370515.1 uncultured bacterium | reverse complement strand
CGTATGACTTTTGGGTAATTTGCCGACCCATATATCTAACCACCAGGCGCACTCGATATCCTTTTTTCAAAAATCGCTCAGCCCTTTTAAGTCTTACTTCTAAATCCTGCTCTCCGATAAAGGGAGTAGCCTGGATTTCTTTTATCCCCTTGGCCTGCTTTTTTCTTTCTTCCTTTTGCTTCTTTGCCTCCTGGTATTTAAATTTGTCAAAATCAATTAGCTTAACTACGGGTGGGCTTGCCTTTGGGGCAATTTCCACCAAGTCAAGTTGTTCTTCCTGAGCTTTCTTTCGGGCTTCGGTTAAAGAAAAAACTCCAATCTGTTTGCCTTTTTGGTTAATAAGACGAACAGAAGAAGCTCTAATTTGCCAATTCGTCCGATAAAAAACCCTTTTAGTATATTTTCTTCTACCCACTCGTTTAATTTGAGAATTCTAACATGAAAATAATTTCAATGCAATTAATCCTCAATTAAGGCTAAAGATTTTTGAATAATTAATTCTTTGAGCTCTTTAATAAACCAAGACAAAGACCTAGCTCCCAAATCTTGCCTGTCTCGTTGCCGCACGGCCACTTTTTTACTGTCTACTTCTTTTTGGCCGACAATCAGCAAAAAAGGAATTTTTTCAAGCTGGCCTTGGCGAATCCGATAGGAAAGAGTTTGGCGGCTATCATCAATATCAGCCCTAATGCTATTTTTGGTTAGTTCTGCTAATACTTTTTGCCCATATTTAAGTTGTTTTTCTGTAATCGGCAAAACCCTAACCTGAACGGGCATGAGCCAGACTGGCAGATTGCCGGCATAATGCTCAATTACAATCCCTAAAAATCTTTCTACTGAGCCATAAAGAGTGCGGTGAATCATGACCGGCCTTTCTTTGACTCCCCTGTCAGTGGTGTATTTCAGATCAAAGTTTTCTGGCTGGGCAAAATCAAGCTGGATCGTAGCGCATTGCCAGGTCCGATTCAGACTGTCTTTTAAGTGAAAATCAAACTTAGGTCCGTAAAAAGCACCATCGCCCTCATTAATTTGATGAGGGAGTTTTTTCTCTTTCAAGACCTGTCTCATGATGGTCTCCGCTCTTTCCCAGACCTGATCAGAACCAATTGATTTTTCGGGGCGGGTAGAAAGTTCCAGGCGATCAAGTTTAAGGTCAAAAGTATCATAGACTTCAAAAGATAAATCCATTACTCTTTTTAGCTCATCTTTAACTTGATCTGGGGTGCAGTAAATATGAGCATCATCTTGAGTAAATTCTCGCGGTCGCAAAATGCCCAGAGTTTCACCTGAGGCCTCATAGCGGTGAACCACGCCCAGTTCTCCCATTCGTAATGGAAATTCCCTGTAAGAGCGGGGTCTGGATTTGTAAATGATTATTCCTCCGTCACAATTCATGGGCTTGACGGCCAGGTCCCATTCCTTTGCCTCAGGACTCAAAACTCGATACATTTTTTCAATAAAAAAGGTGGTGTGGCCGCTTTGATCCCAGATTTTCCGAGTTAATATTTCCGGGGTTCTGACCTCTTGATAGTTTTCGCGTAAGTGAACCTCCCGCCAGTATTGGTACATCTGTTGGACAATAAGCCATCCCTTGGGGTGCCAAAAAATGTCTCCTGGAGCAGAAGGGTGAAAAGAAAACCAGTCAAGTTGTTTGCCAATCTTTCGGTGATCTCTCTTTTTTGCTTCTTCAAGTTGAAATAGATATTCATCCAGCTCTTTTTTGCTGGGAAAACAAGTCCCATAAATTCGGGTTAACATCTTGTTTTTTTCACTCCCCCGCCAGTAAGCCCCTGCCACGGACAAAAGCTTAAAGGCTCCTATCTGTTTTGTACTTTTAAGATGGGGACCCTTGCACATGTTTACAAACTCTCCATTTTGGTAAAAATTGACCTTTTTCTCGCCTTGCCCTTTTAACTCTTTGGCTAGTTGGACAGTGTAAAATTGTTTTCCCTTTTTAAGTTTTTCAATGGCTTTATCTATTGGGAAAACAAGCCTTTCAAACTTTTGATTTTTTTTGATCAGACCAGCCATTTTCTTTTCGATTTTAGGAAAATCTTTTTCGGAAATTTCAACTCCTTTAGGAAATTCAAAATCATAATAAAAGCCATTTTTAATGGCGGGCCCAATACCTAGCTTAACCCCCTCATAAAGCTCCATTACCGCTGCGGCCAACAAATGGCTGGCCGAATGCCGCATTATCTCTAACTTTTTATCTTGGTTTTGTTTTTTCATATTTTTTTTCTCTTTCTAAATATATAATTTTCCCAATAAAAAAACCAGCCCTTTTGAGCTGGTTACTTTCTTTTCTCCACTAAACCAGCCCCTAGGCTTTTAGGTTGTAGTGGTAGTTGTGATTGTTTTTTCCATTGTCAAATTAGCCTGCCGAGCGAGTGACATAGTGCTCACTGGAAAGTAAAAATTGAGAGCCACCTTTCTTTTTGTTGAGAAAGGTTGACCAGAAAGCTCCTTTTTTAGATTTTCTTTGGTTTTGAGCCGCTAGCCAACTAGCTGAGCTTTCTACGGCTTCTCGGGCTTCTCTAATCATTTTACTAATGTGCTGCAAGAAGCTGAAAAAATAAGGACTAGCTTTAGCAGGAGGGTTAAAAACTGCTTTTTCTACTTCTTTGCCAAGGGCAGAGTTAGCTTGTTTAAGAGCTTCTAGCTCTTTAGTAGTTTGCTCAAGCAAAACCTGAGTTTCTTTTTCCAATTGCCGAGCCTTTCCGTCATAAAGTTTCTTTTCTGATCTTTTAACCTTTTCAGTAAAAAGGCTGCGTAAGTACTGCTCCCGAGCTAGCTGATTTTCTGGGGGCCTAACTCCCCCTCTTTGTGTTGAGGAGTTTTTAAGAATTTCTAAAAAATTTTGCGTTTGGGTTTTCTTTTTTTGATTCGGCTTACTATTTTGAATCATAATTAGCTATTTTACTACAGGTCAAGCAAGAACTCAAGTGTTTTTTGCCGGCGCAAAAAGCGGGCAAGCAAATAAGGATTAATTTTTTGTTTTTCTTCGGGCTTTGTGGAAGCAATGGTTTTTTCTATTTCTTCTGGCTTAACTTCAATCTTTTCTTTGTCTGCTATCTTTCCCAAAACCAGCTCCAGTTTCCAGTCTGATTCAATTTGTTTGCCAATTTCAGTTTTAAGTTGATCTAGAGTTTGATTTTTAGAAGAAAGGTATTGTTCAATGGTTAGGCCAGTTTTTTGAAGCTGATCAATCAAGGAAACTAATCTTTTTTGCTGTTCTGATTCAGTTAAGAATGAAGGAAGATCAAACTTAACTACTTCCATTAATTTAACCATCAGGGTAGATAATTTTTTTTGCTCTCCTGTTTTCTTTTCTTCTGGAGTTGGTTCTTTGGTGTCTTTGCCGGGAGTCCAAATTTTTCCTTTAGCGCTAAGTTTTTTAAGTTCTTCTTTGTATTTTCCTAAATCAATCTCTGGCAAAACACAGGAAGTAATTTTAACTTCCCAGTCCTTGTCTTCTTTGGTTGAGGCTAAAGTTACCTTGGGCTCGGCAATCGGCTTAAGTTGATGTTCAACCAAAGCTTTTTGGTAGGCCTGAGGAATAACATTTTTGATTAACTCTTGGTAAATAACTTCTTTGCCAAGGTTTTTTTCGACTTCAGTTAAAGGAGCTTTGCCTTTCCGAAAACCTGGTAAAGTTAAAGATTTAGCTAGTTTTTTTAAACTAACCTGATACTCTTTCTTAATCTCTTCTTTGGTAATTTTGGCAATTATTTCAAAAGTGCTTTTATCTAGCCATTTTATCTCTGATTTGTTTTTCATCTTTGTAGTTTAGCCCGAAAGCCGTTTTTAGTCAATGATTGACAAAAAAATCTGATTGTGCCACTATTTTAGCAGTATAAAAATGACTAAAAGGCGATTATTTAAGATGGGAACTTGTTTGTTGATTGTCCCTTTTGTATTGTTGGCAATAAACTTCTTTATCATTTACCAGGCTGGTCTCCTTGCTTCTTGGGAGAGAAAAAGTAGCTTAGGAGAAAAAAACTGGTCTTTTTCTCCTTCTTTTGCCTTTTCTTCTCAAAGGGCCCTGCTTTCTTTTGAAGACCCAAAAGAAGAGAAAGATTATTTGCGCTCCACCATCTTGGTTGATGATGCCCGGCCCCTAACGATTAAAAACTATTTAGAGAATTACCACTCCCACCTTGTTCCTAACGCCGACCTTATTTTTGAGGCAAGCATAAGGGTCGGTCTAAGCCCTTATTTAGTGGTGGCAATTAGCCAGCAAGAATCTAATTTATGTAAAAAAGTTCCCCCCAATTGTTTTAATTGCTGGGGAATTGGGATTCATTCTCGGGGAACTTTATGTTACGAGTCTTATGAGCAAGGAATAAAAAAGGCAATCAAGTATTTTAAGGAAGAGTATCTTGATAAGGGCTTAGAGACTCCAGAGCAAATGATGGGAAAGTATTGTCCTTTGTCTGATGGCTCTTGGGCAGCAGGAATAAATCAGTTTTTGGGGGAGCTGGAACAAGGCTTTAGTTCTTCCCAATAATATTATCGGACCTTTTAAATTAGGGCTTCTTCTGTAGATTGGCCAGGGCTTGACAATACTACAAGATATGTTATAATAAAAACCAGATCCTGGGGTTGCTTATTATGTAAGTACACTCTGGGATTTTTTTGACCTTCCAAAAAAGTTATAAAAGCATTTTTTTAAAATGAAAAAGAAAATTTTGTCGTTTTTGCTGTTCTTATTTTTACTCTTGCCCAGGGCGGCAAGCGCCCAGGGCGTGGTCAGTGGTTCTGCTTTTTTAAAAAACCAGCCAAAGAAGGAAGAAGATTTAGATATTCGTCTCCTGCTTCTTAATTCTTTTTTAAAGAAAAAAGGCTCCCCTTTAGCTGATTATTCAGCTGATTTTATTAGGGTAGCAGATGAGCAGGGCTTGGACTGGAGGTTGCTTCCCGCTATTGCTGGGCTAGAATCCAGCTATGGAAAAAGACTAATTCAGAGTAGTTTTAACCCCTTTGGTTGGGGCGGAGGCTATATTTATTTTGAAGATTGGGCAAATGGTTTTGAAAAAGTGGCTCGTGGATTAAATAGGGGCCCATATCCTGAGAGCAAATCTCCTTTAGCTTTGGGACCAGTCTATGCTCCTCCTAACCCTAAGTGGGGCTATTTAGTATCTAATATCATGAACCAAATTTCCCCTTCTTCTCTTTAAGTTGAGTAAGGGCTTACTTTTTTGTTAAACTACAAAGCAGGTATTTTGCCAGAGTGCTGGAATTGGCAGACAGGCACGGTTTAGGACCGTGTGAGTTTTTACTCGTGTGGGTTCAACTCCCACCTCTGGCACCACGTACAAATTTGCGGTAAGCAAATTTTACGTGATTGGGACGTTGTCCGATGTGACGTCGGACTTACGCCTCATCGGCCTTCGTAGCTCAATGGATAGAGCACTGGTCTTCGAAACCAGGGATGGGGGTTCAATTCCCTTCGAAGGCACCACGTACAAATTTGCGCCCGTAGCTCAGTTGGTAGAGCACCCGCCTCTTAAGCGGAGGGTCGGGGGTTCGAATCCCTCCGGGCGCACCATTTGGGACTAAGGTACCAGTAAACTGGTGTTTTAGTGCTATAAATGGGGCTAATTGTGGTGTTCCAGAAACCAATTCTTCATAGGTTGGTGTTTTATCAAAGATTAGACCAAAATATTCAGCTCTTTTAAGAGGTTTTTCGCTCCCTATTATTAAATCTTCAAGGTGTTCCAGAAAATATCCTATGTTATCCATAACGATTCCCATATCTATTGCTTTACTTTCCTGCTTACTTTTACCTTTTTCTAATTGTTTTATTTCTCCCTCAATCCTTATTAAATCTTCTTCCATATATTTAATGGTAATTTCTGATGTTAAGAATTTAATCTTTTCGACTACAGCTTTAGCTTGAGCTTTCAACTGAGCAATTTTAGTCTCGATTTGAGTATCATCTTTTTGCGTTTCTTCTTGGCGTTTATTCCACAAATCAATTACATATTCTTTAAGCTCCTCAACATACTCTGGAGTTATTTTCAAACCACTAACAAAACTTTCTATGGTTTCGTTGAATTCCTTGCTGGGTACCCGGAAGTAATGCCCACGCTTGTTACAATGGTAGGCAGGATAGTATTTACCAAGTTTTCCGCGAGAGGCGCTACCGTATAGAGGTTTTTCGCATTGTGGGCAAAGCACATACTTTTTATAAGGAAACTTTGGGTTCTTGACTTGCTTTTTTGCTAGATAGTCCGGGGGCTTATTCCTGTGTATTACTAATATTCCACTTTCTTCAGCAATAATAATTTTCCCCTTGTTAGCTTTGTTAAACATTTCAATAGTGATTAACCCCTTAAACTTTCCTCTTACCGGTTGACTCTTTGTCCATTTTTCGTCATTTACGCCAGCATATATTGGATTTTTGATATAGCGCCAAAATTGTTTGAGCGATAATGGTTTGCCTCCTATTTGACCAATAATCTTTGTTCTATTTTTTGGATCCCTCTTGTAATTCTTGCGAGATTTAAACCCTTGACTATTTATTTTCTCAACTATTTCTTTGTCATTAACAGTCCCACGCGCTCGTAATTCAAACATACTAATAATCCATTGGGATTCGTTTGGATGGGGCTTTAAGATAATTCTCTTGCCATGAGGCGTATCAACCCTCTCATTTTCATAACCAAATGGTGATCGCCTAACTCTGTAACCCATCCTTACATATCTGATTTCCGCTCCTATCATTCTGGTCATAATATCGCGCATTTCATCTTTAGCGCGCTCTGCTTCTAGTATTTCTGTTTTCTTGGTGGGACTGTAAACACTCCAGTCATATTCAACATCAAGATGGTCGAGAGTATTTACCTGCTTCTCGCCAATAATGCCATATATATCAATCAGCCTTACCCCAGATCTATCTAGCTGCCTTTTAAGATGATCATAGAGATACGAGCCTCCGCGAGTAAATCTATCGATAGACTTAATGATAAGAAGCTGGATATTATTTTCAGGTTTGTTACAATAATCAATGGCTTCTTGAACAGGCTGTTTTTCTTTTGAAGCGGATTCCATAAAAATGAAGAATTTCTTAATATTAATATTCCGGGAGTCCGCAAAACGCTCAATTTGCTCTTTTTGATGTTCAGGAGAATCACCCTGAAGACCTTGTTTAACCGAAGAGATTCTTATAGCAGCTATCGCATTTTCTTTTTCGGGTAGGTTATCCATACGTTTTACCTATCTGTGGCGCTCCTTAATCGTATTTTACCGTTCCTTTGATCTTCTAGTAGTCTATCAACCACCAAGTTTGCAAAAACCCTGAGACGCTCCTCTATTTGTCGTTTGCCTGAAGATTTTTTTGTGTTGGCGGTTATTTTTCTCTTAGCCATATTATCCTTATATGGATAGTATATATAAATAAAAGACTCTTGTCAAGTCCAAATAAGACAAGAGTTTAGTTTCATCTGCATTGACGCTGTTGAGGCAGTACTGTATACTCAAATTAAAGAAAATCTGCCTATAAAGGTAGATTATGAATAATTTTAATCAATTTTTAACAGCTTTCAAAACCCCTGCTCAATTCCTGCTTAATATTGATGTTGTCTCTTTGCTGCATTTTGTTTCTTGCGCTAGTCTAGCTAGTCTTTTCATCGCTTGTGTCTATGTTTTACTGAAAGTCATCATTCAGAGGCAGAATATAAAACAACCCCACACAATCTTTGAAGTTAATCCGCTTCGTATTACTGAGCAAAGCCCATATACAACAGAACAGCTCTTCAATTTATTTCATGGTTTGGCCAAACAAGGATCTTATCTAAGCAGATTATTTAATGTAACCAAAAGCTACTCATTTGAGATTGTTTCCACAAAAGATAAGGGGATTAGATATCTAATCAGGATAAATCAAGAGGATGCAGAACTAATTAAAAAAAGCTTACTCTCGTACTTGCCTGGTTTGAAAATTAAGGAAGTCTCAGACTATTTTTCTATCAACTCAAAGCAATTGCATCAAATCACCGAGTTTAAACTTGCTAACCATTTTGCTTTCCCTATTAAAAAACATGAGTCGCTTGAAGAACATGATCCGATTGCCTATATAACTGGTGGGATGACCAAGCTTGATGATAATGAACTTGTTTCATTTCAACTTGTGGTTTCGCCTTTAAACAAAAGGCTTAAACCAGACATTAAACGAATTTCAAGGCTTATCTATTCAGAATGCGACTTGGTTAAAAACATAAACAGTAAAAATAATAAATACCCAATTTTGGTTTTGCTAAAATATGGCGTTATTCTTTTTTTACAGCTTCTACTTCTTCCAGTCGGCTTAATCGTATTTGCAGCAACCGAAGGAAAAGAAGGACCGTTATTAGGATTACAATTTATTACAGCCTCTAAAAAAACCGACAACCCCTACCAGCAAGAATTGGAAAAATTAATTAAAGACAAACTAGATAAACCGTTGTTTTCCTCTTCAATAAGACTATTGGTTATCGCTAATAATAAAACTAGAATTCGCAATAAAAGAAAAGGTTTTGTATCAGCTCTCTCATCTTTTACCAATTCCAGCTATCAAGCCATAATCCCCTCTTTGAAGTTAAGGTTTCAGATTATTTACTCCCTCAAGCAATTACTTTTTAAATACCGCCTGCTTAAGCCTTTTGGCAACCCTATTTTATCTGTTTCTGAAGTTGGAGATTTATATCACTTTCCTTTTACCAAAACTACTAAAACAGAAGACTTAGTAAAGTCGCATAGCAAAAAATTACCTGCACCAATTTCTCTCAAACAATCCAAAAACCTAGACGTAGTATTTGCAATAAATAAGTATGGGGGAACTACAACCAACATTGGACTAACTCAAGATGAGCGCCGCCGCCATATTTATATTCTTGGCGCTACGGGTACGGGGAAAACAACAATGCTTTTGTCTATGATTAATCAAGATATTAGAAACGGTAAGGGCTTATGTGTTATTGATCCTCACGGAGATTTAATCGAAGACATTTTGCAATGTATTCCTAAAAATCGTATTAAAGATGTTATTTATTTTAATCCTGATGATATCAGTTATCCGATGGGAATTAATCTACTTGAATTGTCAGAGGGTTTGAGTGATGAAAACGCTTTAAGGGAAAGAGAATACGTCACTGAAAGCATCATCTCTTTGTTTCATAAAATCTATACAGAAAAATACTCAGGCCCAAGGATGGAATATATCTTAAGAAATACTATTCATACCGCTTTCACTGTCCCTAACGCGACTTTGTTTACTGTATATAAACTTCTTATTAACGCCTCTTTTAGAAAATCTGTTGTTAGAAATGTTACTGATGAAAACCTTAAGGACTTTTGGGAATATGAGTTTGCCAAAGCTGGGGATTATCAAAAAGTGAAAATGA
>CBDUUX010000020.1:0-9498 GCA_965370515.1 uncultured bacterium | reverse complement strand
ATCGCTCATACAGCCAAACAATTTGGTCGAGCTATTATTATGCCTAATTTAAAATTTCCTTAAATAAATCTCTTTTCGAAACGGCCCTCATCTCAACTCTCCCTCCACCCGGCTCTTCTTCTTTTCTCCCACTTGTCTGTTTTAATTCATCAATCACTTCCTGAAATCCTTCTTGGTCAAAAGCAGTATTGACCAACACAAGTGGAGGCAATAAGCCTTCTTTATACCAATTTCTTAGTAAATCATAACCATGGGGCTTTAACTCCCTATCTTCCTCATTCCTCGGCATATCCCGATCTAAAGTCAAAAGGTTCCAACCCCCTTCTCTAATTGCCGCTTCTTCCGCTTCCTGATTAGTTACCAGAACTACCTCAACCCCATCTCTTTCCACCGCTTCTTTTAAGATAGGGGCGACTCGCCAGTCATCTTCAACCATCAAAACTCTTTGCTTTGGTTTATCCATGGAGATTAATTTAGCAATTTCAGGCTGTTTTTCCAAGAAGGGAAAAGCTCATTCCCTTTAAAAAAGCTTTCGCTGCCTCGGCTTTTGGGTATTTATTTACCGCTCCCCAAAAGTCTTTCCCGTGCCCGGAGTAGAGCAAATGAGCCAGTTCGTGCAAAACAACATAGTCAATCACCCAGGAAGGAGCCCTTTTTAACCGGGCAGAGATTTTAATGCTTTTGGTTTTCTTGTTGCAAATCCCAAAAATCTTACTCTGCCGCTCCGACCAGGCAATCTCGTATCCAGGCAATCTTTTTAACAAATACTTACTTGAGAGCATTCTTGCTCGCTTTTGTAAAAAAGAATCGTTTCTTTTGCTTTCTTTTTTCTTAAACTTCTTTTCAAAAAGAGCGGCATAATGATTAACTTTAAATAGGGGCAAAAACCGGGGAACCCGCAGTTCTAAAACCTCGCCGACTAGCCTCGCGCTAATCGTTTTTTTTCTTTTCAAACTCCTGATAACTTTAATTTTCATTTTTCCTCCTAAATAATAGCACGAAAAACAGCAGTCAATCAGCTCTTGACAAAATAAACAAAGTATGATATTCATATAGTATGAGTAATTTAGTAAGAACTACCATTTCTGTTCCTGAGGATATTTATCAACAGGCCCGAATCACCGCAGCAGCTTTAAAAATAAGTTTAAGTGGTTTAATCACCCGGATTTTAGAAGAAAAAATAAGCGGGCAAAAAGTTCAAGTTAGTTCAGCTCAAGCCAAAAAAATAATTGGCAGTCTTGATTTAGGAATAGGTAAAATTTATCAAAAAAGGAGTGATTTATATGCGAAAAACCCAAGAGCAAAAGTGGGGCATTGATACTCACTTTCTCGTTTACCTTCTTGACCGCTGCTCCCCTTACCATTTGCCTACCTTAAAATGGCTGGACAAAATGAATCAAACAAAGATTTCTTTGTATTTAGCTCAACAAAATATTCTTGAAACCCACAATGTCTTAATAAACACCAACCTGGTTAACCCCCAAGAGGCAATAGCCAAAACTAGCCAGCTGGTTGATTTTCTTTGCTTAAAAATTGTTTGTCCTCTGCCTACTACTTTAAATCGCTACCAAAGACTAATTAAAAACACTGCCGCTAAAGACATTTTCGATCTCTATTTAGCAGCTACTCTGATAGACAACCAAATAAAAAAACTTTTTACCCTAAACACCAAAGACTTTAAAAAGGTAACGGGTTTTCAGGCTGTTAAGCCTTTTTAGAATTTAGGATTATAGTGGGTAAATACAAAACCGCCTTTATTCTTTCCTGGCAAGAAGCCCTCCAATACCGGCTGGAGTTCATCACCCGGCTAGTTAGAATTGCCTTGGGCCTAGTGGTCGTTATTTTCATTTGGAAGAATGTCTTTTCCCAAGTAGATAGTTTTGGCCCCTACACTTTGCCCAAAATGATTACCTACTTAGTAATGGCCCAAATTATTCACGCTTTAAACCGGAGCAAATTAGCCCGAGAAATTGCTGATAAAATCAAAAGTGGCCAGTTTTCCAATACTTTAATTAGGCCCTACAATTATTTTTTCTGGCAGTTTTTTGGAGCTTTGGCTTCCCAATTTATTGAACTTTTAGTTATGAGCTTGCTTTTTCTCGCCTTTTTAGCTTTCTTGCCCCAATATATAAGCCTTCCTTCTGCTCCCAATCTCCTAATCTTCACTCTTTTACTGCCCCTTATTTTTACTCTTAATTACCTGCTTAATTTAATATTGGCCGGAGTCGCTTTTTGGGTAACGGATATCCGTCTTTTTTCCACCTTTATTATCCTGGCGGCTAACTTTCTTTCGGGAGAAATGCTTCCCATTGATCTGTTTCCCGCTTTTTTGGAAAGGGTTGCCCGTTTTCTTCCCTTTCAATACCGGATCTTTTTCCCCATCAGTGTTTATAACGGCCAGTTAAATAACTCCCAAATTATTTACGGAACAGGAATCATGTTAGGCTGGATCCTCACCCTTGCCTTAATTACTTATAAGCTCTGGCAGAAAGGAATTAAAAAATATGAAGCCGTGGGCCGCTAAAACCAAACACTATCTTAAACTTTATTACTATATTATAAAATTAAGCCTGAGAGAAACTTTTGTTTTCCGGATTAATACCTTGCTGGTTGGACTAGCTCCTTTGATTTGGCTGGGCACGGTTATTGTTTTTCTCACTACTCTTTTTACCCGCATCCCTGCTTTGGGCTCTTGGGGTTTGTGGGAAATAATTTTTTTAACCGGAATTCACGAGGTTATTTTTTCCCTTTCCTGGGCAATTTTTTCCAGTAATTTGCGCAATCTAGATAAAGTCGTTGACCGAGGCGAGTTTGACTTAATCTTAACCAAGCCTGTTTCTTCCCGCTTTTTGGCAACTTTTCAGCGCCTAAATACGGTTGGGCTGGTTTCTCTGGTTAATTCTTTAATATTAATCATCGTTTCTTTTTCTCATCTTTCTTTTTCCTTTAGCTTCTTTCGCCTCCTTGGCTTTGGCTTCCTGATGATCACCGGCCTTTTGGTTAGTTTGCACCTCCACACTTTAATGGCCAGCCTGATTTTGGCTTTCATTCGCGCCAAATCTTTAGCTGATCTTTTTTTGGATATCTATGAAATCGGCCATTATCCGGCTGAAATCTACACCGCAAAAGTACGCTATTTCTTTTTAACGGTAATTCCCGTTCTTCTTTTTGCCTACCTTCCCGCTGCCTTTTTACTGGGAAAGTTAAATTACTCCTGGATTATTTTCGCCCTAATTATTCTTCTTGTCTTTTCTAAAGCGGCTTCTTTAACTTGGGAGTGGGGCTTAAGAAAATATCAATCAATCAGCTCCTAGGCTTTCCTACCTATTCACGCCTTTGGTAAAATTACTTATTTGAGGCCTGGACGGGATTCGCACCCGTGTACACGGTTTTGCAGACCGCTCCCTAGCTTCTCGGGCACCAGGCCAAAACACACTCCCCCCCATTTTAACATATCGCTGCTGGTGCGCCCCCAGGTGTCGTAGCTATTCCACCTCCCAGGTGGAATGCTGGAAAGTTACTAATTAATACTTCTTAGGTATTGGAGGAATAATCCCGGGGAGAGAATAATAATCCCAAAATCTTTTTTTATCTCCTCTTTATTAAAATCCTTTTGATTATAAGTGATTAAAAAAATTGCCTCTGCTTTTTTGGCTCCCGCCACAATGTGGGCATCATCAAAATCATAAACATAATTCAGATACTTTTTCTTTATTGCTTTTATTGAACTTTTGAGCTGAATTAAAACAAATCTTTTTTTTACTAAACTAGCGTGCTTTTTATGATTAATTTTTAACCGTTCAACCACCACTTTTTGCTCTTTTAAAGAAAGATTAGAAAGGTAAAACTTTACTCGCTGGCTAATTTTGGTAAAAAGTAGCAAGTGAGCCGCTCCTTTTTGGGAAATCAAAGAAGAGATAACAACATCAGAATCAATAAAAACTCTCATGGTTGACACTTAAAGATCTTTTCTAGTTTTGGCAATTTCTTTTTGAATTTTCTTGATATTTTTTAAATCCTGGTTTTGGGCCTGGTACAAGTCATAATCTAAACCAGTAAAGGCAAAGGACAAAGAAGAAGGGGGTATTCGATAGACCCGACCAATTTTTTTAGCTATAATTTCCCCTCGGTTTATCAACTGATAAACCGTATTTTTGCTTAATTGCAAAAGGTCAGCTACCTGCTCTGGCGTATAGGTTCTAGGGGTAATCATCTTAATTATACTTGTACCAAAAATAACTAGATTTGTCAAGAAGTAACTAAGCGGTACTAAACAGTAATTAAAACTACTAAGCTAAAAAGGGCTAAAAAGACAAACCCCAGCCAGTAGAAAATTTGTTTACTTGCCTTGGCTTGAGCAAAATTGGGTAGTTTCTTTTTATTTAAATACCAAATTAAAGGAAAAGAGACACTCATTGCCAGGGCATTTAAAATCGCCCCTAAAGTGAGTAAGAACCGGGGCTCACTCCAACCTAAAAGCAAAACTATTATTCCCAGTGTTATTTGGGCCCAAAGGCTAAGGTAAAAGTAAAGGGAAGCATTGACCTTTTTGCCTTCTTGGTAATTAAGAAGAAGGATGTTTTCGGAAATAATCCGGGAACTGGACTCCAGCACTCCCAACTGAGTAGAGTAAAGCATCCCGGCAGCCATTACTAAAAAGACAACTTTTGTCACTCCTCCTAAGACTAGTCCAATTGCTTCGCTCTCCTGGAAAATAAAGCCAATCCCCTGAGCTTGAGCCTGGCCAAAGGTTAAGATATAAGAAAGCAGGGCCAGGGCAATAATCGTTAAAAAACCTAATACCCAAAAAACCAAAAAATGCTCCTTGTTAATTAACCTCCACCACTTTCTAAACTTAGCCCTGTTTTCTTTACTGTCCGCAAAAATTTCTCCCGAAAGTTTTACTTCCTTGCTTCCTCCCTTAAAGAGCGAGCTAATTTTGCTCCCAAACTTCCCCATCCCCAAACCCTTCTCTTTAATATAGTAAGACTGGGCTAAGTTTAAATTTCCCCCCGCCCCGGAGTAAGCGACTGCTCCCAAAAAGGAGGCCCAAATTAAACCGGGAGGGAAAAACCACCAACCATTTCCCCCTCCGATCAAACCTTTGCCTAAGGTAAGTAAATCTAGGGGTTTTGCAAAAAGGAAAACTAAAAGGAGGATAAAAGGAAGGCCGAGTAAAATTATTGTTTTTTGAAACACTTCCATCGTTTTGTACAAAGTCTTTCCTAAAGTTAAAATTAGTCCGACCAATAGCAAAAGCCCGATTGCTAAAAGCAGAGTGTTTTCCACTCCCAGCAAAGTGCCAATAATTTCTGCGACCCCCGAAGAAAAACCGGGAAGCGACCAGGGAATAAAGGTTGAAAAAATAAACCACCAGGGAAGAGCTTTACTTATTTTCCAAAAACCGACAAAGACACTTTCCCCCCAGGCCAAGGTGTAGCGCATTACCTCCGTATTCAGCAAGAATTGAAAAGAAATCCCCAGTAAAGCTCCCCAAAGCAGGCCCAGACCATACTGGGAAGTAAGATAGGGCCATAAAATCAACTCTCCGCTCCCCAAAGCGAGCCCAAGTAAAATGAAGGAAGGGCCTAAAATCTTTTTTAAAGAGGGAGGATTAGGAAGATCTTTGCTTTTCATTATCTATTGCGGTAGTTTCGGCGCCAAATTTCAAAATCATCAACCGAAACCCGACCATTACAATCAAAATCTCCCTGGGCTAAGTAAGCCGTATTTCTTTGGTAAAGAGCCGGAAACAGATAATTATAATCATCAATGTTGGTTTTGCCATTGCAATCGGCATCTCCCTTGGTAAAAAGATGAGCCTGACTTTGACAACTGCAATTTAAAGGAGGAGTGGGGGTATTCGGTAGTCGAGTAGGGGTTAAAGTGCTTGTCGGCGCCCGAGTTGGCGTTGGTGTAAAAACAGGAAAACCAGGCACCCAAACTGATTCTAAATCCCGATCAAACTGTTTCCAGGTGGAAACATTTCTCAGAGGAGCGACTAAATCTGCCTGAAAACAAACAAAACTGGCGTTGGCTAATCGGGCGGTGTCAAAAACATTTAAAAAGCGGCGAGAATCATACTCAAACTCGTCTGTCCAAAAAGCATCTTGGGTGGGCGGATTTCCAAACAACCAAGGGTGGCCAATTTCAAAACCAACCTGGGTTCGGCTGCTAAATTGCTTAAAAAAAGAAATATAATAATCAGCCGCTCGACGGCGAATGTCGTCTAAGCCATCACCCACATTACAAGGATCCAGACCATTCCACTTCAAGAATAAGCGAGAACCATACTGGGGCACTTTTTTTTCCGCCACGGCCCAATCAAGAGAAACAGTTCGCCCCGTTCCGGGCTCAACAAAGGTAGAATTATACCCAACCTGCAAAGCCACCGGCAGGCTGTCAAAAGAACGCATATAAATATCGACCAGGCCAAGGACTGCCTGGTAATACGCTTGCCTGAAAACCAGAAGATCGTTTCCATTACCCGGATTAAGATTTAAAGAAGCCATTAATTTCCCCTCGGCCCCCCCGCTCCAAAGCTGCATTTCCCCATACATCCCGCCTGACATCATCATAATTCCCCCCACTGTTTGCCGGTAAGCGCTAGACTGTTTCTTAAGGTGAGCGCTAACCGCTTTAAGTAAACTTTCCAAACGAGTTAAATAAACCCGATCCCAAGGAGCAAACAAGCCATGATCCCTTCCGTCCGAACGAATAATCGTAAACCACTTGGCCCCCATCCCTTCCACCCAAGCCGGCGGGGCATGATCCCCGGCCACAGTTTGAATTGATAACCATATTTTTCGATTATTACCAAGGTGAGAATTAATTAAACTATCCAAAAAGCTAAAATCAAAAACTCCAGGCTGAGGTTCAAGCGTTTTCCAATGAACAGGCCTAGTCGTATCATAGGCCCAGTTGATTACCTCATCCATCTTGGTTGGGTAATGGCAAACCCCAATTCCTTTAATTGGCGCTTGCGCTGCCCAAGCCGGCGCTCTTACCATTAAACCCAAAATGAAGAGAAAAAAAATAGCTGCTATTATCTTGCTTTTTTTCACCTTGCTCATTCTATTGGTTTTAAGGTGGTAAAATCAACCCATGGGAAACAAAGACCTTCTTTTAAGCTCAACTTTAAAGACCTTGCTTTACAGCCAAATGTTTTCTTTCCCCTTAAATAAAAAAGAATTATTTTCCCGTTTAATTACTCCTCCCCCAGCTTCTTTTTCTGCTTTTGCCCGAAAATTAAAAACCGGGGTTGAGCAAAAAAAGATCGCTACTGCCCAAGGCTATTATTTTTTGCCCGGAAAGGAAAAAACAGTAAGCAAAAGAATTGCTTTAGCTAAAAATTACCAAAGTAAATATAAACTGGCTAAAAAAGCCGCTTCCTTTTTAGCCCAAATTCCAGAAATTCAATTTGTCGGCTTAACCGGTAACCTGGCCCTGGGTATTGCTAAGCCTATGGACGATATTGATTTAATGATTATTACTAGTCCCAATGCTTTGTGGCTTACTCGTTTAAAAATCTACTACTTGCTTAAAAGCAAAGGGGGGAAAGAACATCTATGGGCAAGAAAACCAAAAAGCAAAATAATCAATAATCAACTTTGTTTAAATCTTTTTTTAGACGCTAGTGATCTTGTTCTCGAACCAAAACAGCAAAATCTCTTTACCGCCTACCAAATCGCCTTCATTAAGCCCTTAATAAACAAAAATCAAACTTTTGAGCAGTTCTTGGCCGCTAACTGTTGGGCTCAAAAATTCCTGCCGAATGCCTTTGCTTTGCACACTCCGGGAATGATCATGGGTAGACACTCCGGTAATTTCAGCCTCCTTAATCTTTTTTGCTACCACCTCCAGCGACTTTACATGAAGGGCAAGCCCAAGGCTAAAAAAATCACCCCCACCCAGGCCTTTTTCCATCCCCAGGACCAATCAACCAAAACGCTCAAGCGTTTTCGCGCAACCTCCCCTTGACAGAAAAATAGTTGTGTAGTATTCTTACACAAGATGACTAATATAACCAAACAAAACGATTGGCCTCAATTGGAAAAAGACACCAAGGTGAGAGCACAAATAATACTCACCGTTTCTCTTAAGCGGCTCATTGAAGCCAAGCGGCGGCTTGCCGGTGAAAACTTATCTGAATATTTACGCAAAGCCGCCTGGCTCAGAATCTTGAGCGAAGAGGAAGAGAAAAAAGAGTTAAAACAACTGGCCAAAATACTAATCGGCAGCGTCTCTTTAAAAAACCATCCCGAATGGCAAAACAAGAAAAAACTTGGGAGTTGGTTGAAAAATCTCCGAAAAGGCTGGTAATGAAACTCTATTTAATTGACACCAATGTCTTAATTTACGCACTAGCCGGCAAAAAACCCTGGGCGGGGTGGATTGAGAAATGGATCGGTGCTAAGCAGCTGGTTCTCTCTTCAATCGTTGTGGCAGAATTTCTTACCAGCGCTACTGACAGCGAAGGCAAGATTTTTGAAGCTCTTCTGGACCGGTTTGGCAGTTTGCCGGTAGACACGACTGTTGCCAGATTGGCGGCTGACTATCGAAAAAGATTTCAAAAAAAGGGGCGAAAACTAAAACTACCTGATTGCCTGATTGCCGCCACGGCCAAGCTTTACCGAGCTACCTTGGTCACCTTCAACTCCAAGGACTATCCCATGAAGGATATTAAAATTCTTTCCTAAACCCCCAACCTCCTCTTGACACCTGCTCTCTCTGGCAGTATTATAAGAAGACTGACAGCTTATTAGTTATTTTATATTTTCTAAATTAATATTTAAGGAGAATTTTAATGACAAAAACAAAAAAGATTAGTCCTTGCCCCGGTTATTTACTCGTTAAGCCTTTATCCGCGGAAAAAACCACCGCTTCCGGAATAGTTCTTCCCGATTCTCATGAAGAAAAGCCCCAAGAAGGAAAAGTAGTCAAGATCGGCCCTACTTTAATCAATGAAAACGGAATCAAACTATCTCCTCCCTGCTCTGCCGGTGAGACGATTGTTTTTAAAAAGTGGGCGGGGTCAGAGTATAAGCCCGAAGGTGAGGAAACAGAACATCTTTTTGTGAAATTTGACGAAGTTTTGGCAATTGTTAAATAATTATTAAAAATTAAAGGAGAAAAATAAAAAATGGCTAAACAATTACTTTTTGGTGAAGAAGGCAGACAAAAGATTTTAAAAGGGGCAGAAATTTTAGCCCGAGCAGTAGTCACTACTTTAGGCCCTCGGGGTCGCAACGTAGCTTTGGAGCAAAAATGGGGTTCTCCCAGCGTAGTTCATGACGGAGTAACGGTTGCTAAAGAAATTGAATTACTGGAACCTTTTGAAAACATGGGCGCCCAGCTGGTTAAAGAAGCGGCTTCCAAAACTAACGATGTGGCTGGAGACGGAACAACTACCGCTACCTTGCTAGCCTGGTCCATGATTAGTAATGGTTTAAAAAATGTAACCGCCGGGGCCAACCCAATTTTAATTAAAAAAGTATT
>CBDUUX010000019.1:0-9705 GCA_965370515.1 uncultured bacterium | reverse complement strand
CAGTTCGATCCCGCAAGTCTAAAAAAACAACCTTGCCATGATCTCGAACCGAATCAACCCAACCAAACAGCCTTACGGTTTCTCCAACTTTTTTAGCTGTTTCAATTACTAAACTTCTTTTTTCTTTCATCACCATATTCTACCACTTAGTTTGCTAACCTTAAATCTTCAACTTTTAAAACTATTTTCCTTCTTCCCTGCCAAACATTTTCGGTTAAACTAGCAGCCAGATCAACTAAGCTCCCTTCTTTCAACTGATCTCCCCATTCTCCTAAGTTAAACCCAATTGCCTCAGCGACTACTCTTTCTTCTTTGGGAGTCTGAGGATCATCTAAAATCAACTTCAAATGATTTTCTGTTTTTCCTACTTTTCTTAAACTGACAATTCTTAGGTTTTTAAAAATAAAAACCGGCTCCTTGTTGCCTGAGCCAAAGGGAGCAAGGCGATCAACTGCCCGATAATATTCAGCCGTTGCTTGAGTCAAACTTAAAGCCAAATCAACTTCTACTTTTGGTTCCAGCTTTTTCCCTTTCAACTTCTTCTCAACCAGCGCTAAAAGCTTTTTTTCCAGCTGAGGCAAGTTTTTCGTTTTCAGCTCAAACCCGGCAGCCAGGGCATGGCCTCCCAAATCTGTAAATAAACTCTCTAAACTTCTTAAGATCTTAATAATGTTCAAGCCCTCAATTGACCTAGCCGAGCCCCGACTAACCTCTTTTCCCTTTTTAATCACCAAAGCTGGCCGGTAAAATTCATCCTTAAGCTTACTGGCAATTAAACCCACTAGCCCCACCTCAAAAGAGGGTGAGCTGCTAAAAATTAAGGCAGGCAAGTCTTTTTTGTTAATCTTCTTTTTAGCTAGCAGTAAGCCCTGAGCAGTCAACTTCTGTCTTTGGGTATTAACTTCTTGAGCTCTTTTGGCCAACCTAGCTCCCCCGAGCTCTTTTTTGGTACAAAGCAGCCTGAGCCCATCCATAGGATCGGCAATTCGGCCTAAAGCATTAAGTCTGGGCCCAATAATAAAACCTAGCTCATAAGTAGAAAGGGGCTTTCTTTCAATTCCTGCCCGAGAAAATAAACGGCGCAAACCAACTCGAGAAGTAGAGCGCAAAAAGACCAACCCCTCTTTAATTAGGCTTCTGTTTACTCCCCTAACATCCATCATATCCGTTACCGTTCCTAAAGCCGCCAGCCCCAAATCGGGCGCAAGGGCGCCAAGTTTTTTTAATTCCCGAGCAAAAAACCAAGCCACCCCACTACCCGACAGTTTGGTAGTGTGGACAATGGCAACTGCCTTAGGCAAGGTTTTTAAGGGCTGATGATGATCGGTAATAATGGTTTCTACTCCTTCTTTTTGAAGCAGCTTTATTTCTTCATGTTCAACAATTCCATTGTCAGTAGTAATAACCAAATTCAAATTAGGAGCTAAGGCCCTTAGTTCTTTTACCTTGTTCGCTTTTAAGCCATAACCTTCCTCCCGAGACGGAACAAAAGGAAGAGCATCGGCCCCCGATTGAACAAGAGCTTCCCAAACTAAAACCGTAGAGCAAAAACCATCCGCATCATAATCCCCAAAAACCAAAATCTTTTCTTTGTCTTTAATTGCTTTTTTAATCCTAGTTAAAGCTTTCCCAACCTCTTTTGCACTAATTCCTGTTTTCCCCAAACTAATTTCAGGAAGCAAAGGAGGATCAATAAAATCATTCACCCCTCCTGCCGTTTTAATTCCCCGATTCCAAAGCAGGGCCAAAACAAGCCTGTCCGGAGTAAGTTCTTTTCCAAAAAGGGGGTTTCCTTTCTTAAGCACCCACTGAGTCTTCATGTTAGTATTGTATAATAAACTAGGCTCTCTTAATAGAAGGCAAAAGTAAATTAATGAAAATAAAGATCCCGTATCCGATTTTAAAACTGATAAAAAACTTTCAAGATCAGGCCCTGGAAATTTATCCTGTGGGCGGGGCAGTAAGAAGTTTTCTTTTAGAGAAAAAAACCAATGATTGGGATTTTGCTACCAGTGCCAAGCCTGAAGAAATTCTTAAGCTCTACCCCAAAAACAGCTTTTATCGCAATAAATACGGAACAGTGACTATCCTTGAAAAGGACAATAAAAAAAAGCTGCTTTTGGAAATTACTACCTTTAGGAAAGAATTTGGCTATTCTTATAAAAGAAATCCGGATAAAATTATTTGGGTAAAAACTTAGAAAAAGACCTGTCCCGCCGAGAATTCACCGTTTCCGCTATTGCCTTAAAAGTTAAGGAAATAAACTTAAAAGAACAAACCTTTAAAACAGAAATAATTGACCCCTACCGGGGACAAACCGATCTAAAAAATAAAATCTTAAAAACCGTTGGTAACCCCGATAAAAGAATCGCCGAAGATGCCCTAAGAATGATGCGCGCCGTCAGAATTGCTTCTCAGCTAGGGTTGACCATTGAAGAAAAAACTTTTGCTTCCATTAAGAAAAACAAAAAGCAGATAAAAACAATTGCCTGGGAGCGAATCAGAGAAGAGCTTTTCAAAATTCTGATCAGCCCTTTTCCGGCCGAAGGAGTTTTGGTTCTTTACAACACGGGCTTGCTGGAATATATCTTGCCCGAAATAATTGAGGGCAGAGACATTGCTCAAGCCAAACATCATCTAGATGATGTTTGGACCCATTCCCTCAAGTCCTTACAGCACTGCCCTTCTCAAAAACCGGTAGTTAAACTGGCTACCCTCCTTCACGATGTAGGCAAACCCAGAAGCGCCAAGGGAGAAGGAGAAGAGCGAACCTTTTACAATCATGAAGTAATTAGTGGTAAAATTGCCAGGAAAATAGGGAAAAGATTAAAACTATCCAAAAAAGAGCAGGAAAAACTCTACCGCTTGGTGCGCCACCACCAGTTTAGCGTAGATGAAAATCAAACTGACAAAGCATTCCGGCGCTTTATCAAAAGAGTGACCAAAGAAAATATCACAGACATGCTGGATTTAAGAGTCGGAGACCGGCTAGGAGGGGGTGCCAGAGAAACCTCCTGGAGATTTGAGCTTTACAAGAAAAGACTAATCGAAGTGCAAAAACAACCTTTTTCCTTAAAAGACTTAAAAGTAAATGGTAAAGACGTGATGAAAATCCTTAAAATAAAACCCGGCCCCAAGGTCGGCAAAATACTGAATGAACTTTTTGCGCTAGTTGAAGAAGATAAAGACAAAAATACGAGAAAATATTTACTCTCTCAAATTAAGAAAATCAGCGAAAAAATATAGTAAAATAGGTAAGTGGATCAAAAAACGGAAAATCTATTAGCCCCACAGAATCAAGCGGGGATTTTAATCCTGAATCTGCAAAATTAAGATATTTCCCAGCCGGCAGCAAGGCTGATCAAAAAGGGCAAGTAAAGGATCAAAGTGTGGATACTGGAGAAGACGCAATAGACGATGTTTTGCATATCTTAAAAATCGCTTCAGAGAAATTTGAAGCCAGCCAAAAACCCCTTACTTCTTCCTAAAAACCCTATTCCACAAACTGAGTAAAGGTACTGCCACAAAAGTAGAAGAATAGGTTCCCAAGACTGTTCCGATAAGCAGGGCTAAAGAAAAGTCTCTTGTTGATTGGCCTCCAAGTAAAAATAAGGCCAGTAAAACAAAAATAATCGTCATCGAATTGTTAATTGAGCGCACCAGGGTCTGGGCAATAGCGGCATCAGCTGCCTGGTCAAAATCAGCCCTAGGATGAGTTTTAGTTAATTCTCTAATTCCGTCAAAAACCACCACGGTATCGTGAACAGAAAAAGCAAGAATGGTTAAAAAGGCCGTGACAAACAGGCTGTCTATTTCTAGGCCGTAAAAATGACCAAGCAATGAAAAAGAACCCAGTAAAATAATGCTGTCGTGGAGCATCGCCAAAACCGCGCAAATTCCAAAAGAACGATTTTTAAAACGCAAAGAGATATAAAACAAAATTCCTAAAATCGCCAAAACCAAACTAATTAAGGTTTTGGTCAGTAAATCCCTTCCTAGCGAAGGGGCTAAGGATTCAAATCTTAATTCTTTAAAAACCCCAAACTTTTCTTGAATTTCCGCTTCCCAAGCATTTTTAGTTTCTAAATTAGTATGGGTTGATTTGACCAGCCAAGAACCACTGCTTAATTTATTTACCTCTGTTATTTCCTCTTTTTCCTGAGTATAGTTTTCCCATTCCCCTTGGTTAATTTCCTCCTCAAAGTTAATCTCCCAAAGGTTGCCCCCCTTAAAATCAACCGATAAGGCCAGCCTCCATTTAGACAAAGAGAAAATACTAACTAAGATTAAAAAGGCAGAAATCAAAAAGTACAACCGGTTATATTTTAAAAACTTCATCGTTACTTCTTTTCCTCCTTTGGTCTATAAAAACTCCTCATAATCGCCCGAACCACTACCACTCCGGTAAACATTTCCAAAATTACCCCTAGGCCCAAAGTCAGGGCAAAGCCCCTAATTAAGCCCGAAGTATTTAAAAACCCCCACTCGAAAGGGTTAAATAAAACAAAACAGATGATTAAAGTGCAAACATTGGCATCTCGAATCGAATCCCAAGCCCGACCAAAGCCCAACTCCATCGCCATCAGTTTGTTTTTACCCGCCCTCACCTCTTCTTTCATCCGCTCAAAAATTAAAATATTAGAGTCCACTGCCATCCCCAAAGAGAGCAAAAACCCGGCAATCCCGGACATCGTTAAAGTAACCGGAATAAGCTTGTATAAGGCTAAACTCAGCAAAGTGTAAATAATTAGCCCCAAGACTGCCAAAAAACCCAAAAAGCGATAAAAAAGGATCATGAAAAAAGCCACTAAAACAACTCCGATAAGGCCGGCAGTTACTCCTTTTTGAATTGATTCACTCCCCAAAGAAGGGTCGACCCGCTCTTGTAAAACCAGCTCAATTTCCACGGGCAAAGCGCCGGCATTAAGCTGAGAAACCATTTGCTTGGCTTGATCCAGTTCAAACTCACCGCTAATTACTGCCTGACCATCTGAAATCGGCTCTTTAATTACCGGGGCAGAAAGTAAAAAATTATCCAAAAAAATAGCCATTCGCTTGTCTACATTCTCTTCAGTTAGCTTGCTAAACAGCTCTTTGCCTTCCTTGTTAAAATTCAGCCCCACCTGAGGTTTGCCGGTATTGGGATCAAACTTTACTTCTGCGCCAACCAGATTGGCCCCAGTTAAATCAGTTTCCAGCGCAAAAACATCATTAATAGTTGCGCTCTCAGTTGCCTCGGGAGGCAGATTCACCTCGAGACGGAAATTAAGCTGGGCAGTTTGGCCCAACAGGCTGATCGCCTGATCAGGGTCAATCTCCCCCGGAATTTCCACAATCAAATGATCTTCGCTCAAGGCCTTAGTAATCCAAACTTTAGACTCGCTAATTCCGAATAAATTGACCCGGCGATCAATGTTTTCCCGCAAAGAAGCAAGGGCAATCTCCCGACTCTCTTCATCTAAATCTTCACTCTTGACTTTAAAAACCAAATGCACTCCACCGGCCAAATCCAAGCCCTTGTGTAAATATAGTTTCTTTCTAATTTCTAAAGGGCCGAGGTTAAAATTAAAATCAGGCCGGGAAAAAGAAATTTTTCTTGATTTGCCCCTAAAAGAAAGCTCTTTTTCAAAACTATTGGGAAGGGCAATAAAAAAAGAAACCAGAGTAAGGGCGGCAATTAATCCTAAAATCGAAGAGGGCTTTTTTTTCATTTAAAAAGCGCAATTTGTTTTGCTTTCTTAATGAATTTAATCAATAGTCGACTTTTGCTTGGATTAATTTTAAATTCCACTTCATCCCCCACCCTTACCCCAACCTCTTTAACAAACTGATGGGGAATAGTAACCGCCAAACTGTTCCCCGTTTTAATCACCTTTCTTTTCATCTTTTTAAACTTTCCCTAATTCTTGCAAGTCTCCTAAAATCATCGCTGGATTTTTAATAAGAATGTTAATCAAAAAAGGATCGCTGCTTCTCTTTCTCAATCGAAACTCTTTTAAATCCATCACCGCATAATTTATCTCCCTGCCCCTTCTCTTTTCTTCCTTCACTACTAATTTTCCTATTTCCGGCAATACCACCCGACCGACAATTAAAAAGTCTACCTCCGCCTGGCTTCCTTCCCAATTCAAAAAAGCGGAAGAAAAAGCAACAAATTTTAACTCTCCCAAACGAGAACGATTTTTAATGATTTCTCCCCCCAAGCCAACCACCTTGGCCATAATCGAAAGAAGATCACTATAAAAAGGATAATCCTTTTTCAAGAAATAGAACAAGCGATTACCCCTTCTTTCTTTACCAAGCAATCCTGCGTCAACTAAATTATTAAGTTCTCTTCTGACGGAGTTAATCTCTTCGCCCACAATTCTGACCGCCTCCCGAATATAAAAAGACTCTTTGGGCTGGTCAAAAAAGACTTTTAACAAACCTAATCTGGTTTTCGAAACTATTATCTTTTGCAAAGCCTTAGTCATAATCAACTGTATTTCCTAAGGGCAGAACCTCTATCCAAATTTGACCGCGATTAAATTCAATTTCCTTTCCTTTATTATCGGTAAAAATAGTTCGACTCTGACGGCTCTTTTTGGCCCACTTGCCTCCAATCACCCCTCCGTCTTGAAAAACTAAAGCCTTGCCCTGGCCAATGGTGCCATAGAGTATATGCTTGTGTCCATCAACCGGCCCGGTTTCCTTAGCAAACTGAACTACCACTACCTTACTTTCCAAAGGATTTCCCGTCAAAAACTCAATCTGCTCCTCTCCTCCGTTGGTCCGCAAATAAGTATTCTTCTCGGGATTGTATTTCCAAGAAACGCCATAAGCTTTATATCCTTTCCAAAAATCAAAACTTATTGTTCCGACCCGATTTTCTTCACTTACCGCTTCATCTTCTTTAAACTCCCAAGGGCGAAAATCAGCAACATCAGACCACTTAGCCAAATCCCGATTTTCATCGGCATACTCCCAGAGATATTGAGAATTACAAAACATCGTATGTTCTGTCGCCTTAGTCACCCCAGTTCTTTCCGGTTCCCGTCGACAGGCTTTATAAGGTAGGGCAAACTGGTCCAGATCGTTCCATGAGCCAGTATCTTTCCAACCATACTGGCTAATTTGCTCAATCGCCTGAGCTCGAGAATCACTGGTACATTGCTTGGTGCCTTCATCTCGGCTACAATTAGCCCCGCCAACATGAACATACAAAGGATTTTCTCCGTATTCCGAGGCCCAATCTAAAAAGTAAGTCCGGGCTGATCGCACTGGACCAATATCATATTTTTCTTTAACCGGACCCGCAGCAGCACAATAATAAACTCCCATAAAGCGAGCAATTCCCCCCTCGGCTACTGCCTCATAAATAATATCTGCCCGAGACAAGCCGGAATGGGGACGAGAATCTTCATGGTTCTCAATCATCACCACCATTGGTCTTCGCCCTTCCCAAAGCTCTTTTTCCTCAAGAGTATACATCGCCCCATTTATCAAACACTCCTGATCTTTAGGCCCGGTAAAAACCACATTTCCGTCAATAACTTCCTGTTGTTGATCAACAACAGGAGAGGTTGAACTTCCCCCTTTTCCCGACCAAAAAGAAAAAGCAGCAAAACTTGCTCCTCCGGAAAAAAGGTATATCCCTAATAATAGTAACACGGAGCGCTTATCCAACTTAAATATATTCTTCATTTAATTTTTTCTCCCCACTACTTGTTTAATTGCTAACTCTTCTTCTTTAGATAGTTTACCATCAACTGGTTTTCCTTGCTTAACTCGCTTAACATATAGCCTGGTTAAAGATCGGCCATGCAAGCTAGTAATTAAAAATCCGGAATCATAACCATCAAGTAGGGCAAAAGAAAAACTTTGATTTCCTCCCATTTCGGCAAAAGGATTAAATCTGACCAAGCCCATTTTTTGATAATTCGATTCCCCCTTATTTGTTAAAGCCCGTAAGAACTCTTTCGCTTCTTTACTCTCAAGCTGCTGCTCCTTTATTTGTTTTAAGATCTTATCCATCAGCTTCTGTAAATTCTCTTTGCCGACTCCCTTAACTAGGCGGCGATAGTGGCGCCAGCTTGCCCAAAAGAATCCGGTTAAAACTAAATTCCAAATAACCAGAACAAGCAAAATTATATTTGTTGAAATATTTATCTTCTCTCCTAACATTATTGGTAAATTCTAACTCTTTATCCCAGGGAGTGTCAACATGGTAAACAATAGCTAAAAGCTGAAAGCTAACAGCTGAAAGCAAGCAAATTATTTCCTCGAGGGGCTTAGGGTTTTATTAAAAATGTTATAATCCAACCATGGGCAAAAAAAGAAAGACAAAAAAAGAAAAAATCATTCTCAATCTAAAAAGACAATTAGCCCAACAGGAGGTGCCCACAATCACCAAAAGCACTCCGAAAAAACCTGTTGCCAAACCCATATTTTCCCTATCTAATCAAAAAAATGAAGTTAAGACTGCCGATCTTGTTTTAGATGTTCCGGGAATTAAAAAGGACCTAGTAAAAAGTTTCCTGCTCTCCTTAGTTGCAATTACCTGCCTGTTTCTGTTATATTCTAGGTAGAGTCTAGCTTTAACAATTAATTCAATTTTTTAATTCCGAAGGGGGGTGAAGCAAAGAATGGTATTTTACTGTGTAAAATGTAGAGCTAAAAAAGAAACTGATGAGTTTGAAAAAGTAACTCTTAAAAACGGACGTCCTGCTTGTAAAGCCAAATGCCCAGACTGTGGAACCGGCATGTTTAAAATTGTCGCCGCCTAAGTCTGCTTTAAAAAGCAAAAAAGAAACTCACTCTTTTGGGTGGGTTTCTTTGTTAGTCAAAATTTGATATAATTCCCTACCCTTGAAAGTTTGTTGCAGTGGCCCGCCAAAGTTTCGTCAGAAATTTAGGTGGGAGGAAAGTCCAGACTGCTAAAGGCATGGTGTTTTGGGAAACCAAGACGTTCCCCGACGTAATGTCGGGGGGCCGAGAGAGGGCCACAGAGACGAGTCCTCCGACGTAACGTCGGAGGGGTGAAACGGGCAACCCTCCCAGCAGCAATCTCCTACCGACCTGGGCGCCTTTCCCATAAAAAAGTCGGGGTAGAGAGCATTAGATAGATCACTGCTTGAAACAAAATCTGGCTTACTAAACTTCTCAAGGGTTTTTTCGTGGAAAAAGGATAAGCTTATTTTTTAAAAACTAACTCCTGAAGCAAAATCCGTATCGTTAAATAAGTGGGAATGGCCAAAAGCGCTCCGCCCACTCCGGCTAATTTAGCCCCCACGATAATAGTAACCAAAGAAATGACTGGATTAACCCCCACCACCTGAGCCATTACTTTAGGAACCAGGTAGCTATTCTCTACTTGCTGAACAATAAACGCCCAGGCGGCAACCGCCAGAGCAACTAAGGGGGAGGTAAAAAGGCCAATTAAAACCGCGGGAATCGCTCCCAAATAAGGCCCTAAGCCCGGAATAATTTCCAGTAATCCGGCGATAACCGCCAAAGGCAGGGCAAACTTCAGTCCCAAAAGGGAATAGCCCAGATAAGAAAGGAGGGCGACAAAAAGCATTAGCAATAACTGAGCCCGAACCCAGTTGCCCAAAATCTTTTCTAACTTTCTTACAACCCCTTGGCCTTTCTCCTGAACACTCCTGCCAAAAAATTCCAGCAAATATTTATCCAAATTATGATGTTCCAGCAAAAGGTAAAAACTAA
>CBDUUX010000018.1:0-10258 GCA_965370515.1 uncultured bacterium | reverse complement strand
TGATCAGCAAAGAAGAAGACTAAGTTTGGAGCTAGCACCTACCAGTAAGCCAATTGGCTACAAGTAAGCTTTAAGACAGTTATTTCTTTTGGGCCTTGAAGAAAAGCGAGTCGCCCAAAAAAGGGCAGGTTTTAGTAGTTAAAAAATAAATCCATTTCAGAGCTTTGGTGATAATAAGTTGTTTTTCATCTTTTTTACGGTAGGGCGGGTAGCCGTTGAAAAAGTTTTTTTCAGCCACAGACCAGTTAGTTTTTTTCAAGATAATTTCAATTTCTTTTAAAGTGTATTCTCGGTTATGGCGGTGGTAAAGATTGTCTCCTTGTCCCTTATTTTTTAAAAAGTGATTAATGGGGTAGTTGATATTTTTCCCAAAAATAATTTTAATTCTATTAATTAGCCTTACTGCGTTAGGAGTGGTTAAAATTAAAAATCCTTTGTCCTTAGTTATTCTTAAAGCTTCTTTTAAAGCTGGCAAGGGAGATTGAGGGAAATGTTCAATTAGTTCATTCAGTAAAACTAAATCAAAGAAATTACTTTTAAAGGGAAAAGGGCTTTTTTCAGCATTGAGCAAAAAGACATTTTTTCTTTTTAAGGGTTCATGAGTTGAGGCAATGCCAAAGACTTCATGATTCATTAGTTTTAAAGCTTGGCTTAAATGTTCAGGGAAACAACCAATGTCTAGAATCTTTAGTTTTTGGTTGGGTTTTATTTTGCTGATTTGTTTTAAGGTAAAAGCATAGCGACTAGAGTGGATTTGGAAATATTGCCTGTCTTTGTCAGAAGACAGGTTTTTTTTGACTTGATTTAAAGCTTTTTGCCAGGAGATCATTTTTTATTCTGTTACCTTGCCATTTATTAGCAGCTATCTATTATAATATAAACTAGAGGAGAAGCTAATAGGTTATTAAACTGTTGAAAAATTGTTAAAGTGAAAAAATATTGGTTGGTTTTTAAACTTACCCTTCAGGATTATTTTGTTTATCGCCTTAATTTTATTCTTTGGCGTTTTCGCAGTTTTGTGTTTTTTTTAACTTTAGTTTTTTTCTGGCAAGCGATTTATGCAAGTAAAGAAACTTTATTTGGCTATACTCAGCCCCAAATGCTTACTTATGTTATTGGGGTAGCTTTTTTGCGGGGTGTTGTTTTGGCTTCTCGTAGCTTTGATGATTTGCCCGGAGCAATAGTACAAGGTCATTTGAGTCAGTGGTTAATTAAACCGATTGCTCTTTTTCGCTATTTTTTTTCTCGGGATTTAGCGGCTAAGTTTTTAGATCTTCTTTTTGTGATCTTGGAGATATCTTTAGTGATTAAGTTATTGGGTTTGAGTTTTTATTTTCCAAAAGATCCGATTATTTATCTTATTTTTCCTTTGGTGGTAGTTCTTTCCGCTCTTCTTTATTTTCTTATTGGCAACTTGATGGCTTGTTTTGCTTTTTGGACTGAGGAAATCTGGGCGACGCGTTGGCTTTTCGGGATTATTTTTTTGGAGTTTATGTCCGGAGTATTTTTCCCGCTCGATGTTCTACCCAAGCGTTTATCCCGAGCAATTTCTTTTACCCCTTTTCCTTATTTAATTTATTATCCTCTTAAAATTTGGAATCAGGGAGTTTTGGGAGGAGAAGTATTGAAGGTTATTGGTATTTTACTTTTATGGCTGGTTGTTATTTGGTATTTGAAAAACAAAGTTTGGAAGTTAGGGATGAAAAAGTTTGCTGCTTATGGCAATTAAGAAAGATTAAATAAAGATGAAGAGATTAATTAAGGTTTGGTTGAAAATGGCGGGAATTGCGGCCCAGTCGCAATTACTTACCTCTAGGGGTGGATTTTTGTTTTTAATTGGTAAAATAGCAAGATTTGTCTTATTTTTTATATTTTTATTTTCTGTTCTTTCTAGAGTAGGCAGTTTGGCTGGTTATTCAAAAGAGCAAGTAATTTTATTTTTCCTGGTTTTTAATATTATTGATGTCATTATTCAATTTCTTTTCCGGGGAGTTTATGTTTTCCGCCCTTTAATCATTTCCGGGAATTTTGATTTAGATTTACTAAAACCTTTGCCTTCATATTTTCGCCCTCTTTTAGGCTGGACCGATATCTTGGATTTAATTACTTTATTGCCGCTTCTAATTTTTACTACTTGGTATATTTTTGTTCATCAACTTTTGGTTTCCCCTTCGAGCCTTATTTTATTTTTATTTCTATTAATAAATAGCATTTTTTTGGGCTTTGCTTTCCACCTATTGGTTTGTAGCATCGGAGTTTTAACTACTGAAGTTGATCATCTGATTTGGATCTATCGGGACTTAACTGGTATGGCTCGTTTTCCCACTGACATTTATGGCAAAGGAGTGCAGTCAGTTTTGACTTTTGTTATTCCAGTGGTTGTTTTGATCACAGTGCCAGCCAAAGCCCTATTGGGTATTTTGAGTGGTTGGGGGGTTATTCTAAGTTTTTTAGTCGGAGTCCTGGCAGCCTATCTCTCCTTGAAATTCTGGTTTTGGTCGCTCAAGAAATACACTTCAGCTAGTAGTTAGTAAGTAGATTTTTTTACTACTGTTTTGACAAAGGCGAGGAATAGAGGGTGGGGGGAGAGAAAGCGGGATTGGTATTCGGGGTGAAATTGAGTGCCAATGAAAAAAGGATGATTAGTGATTTCTATTGCTTCAACTAGTTTTCTATCTGGAGAAATTCCGCTGATCTTCATCCCTGCTTTTTCAAATTGTTGGCGATACTGATTGTTAAATTCATAACGGTGGCGGTGTCGCTCATCAACTGTTTTTGCTTTTCCATAGATTTTAGCCAGTTTAGTTTTTGGCAAAATCTTATTTTCCCAATCTCCTAGTCTAATTGTTCCTCCATATTGGTGTTTGGCTAAATATTTTATTTGATCGGGCATAATGTGAACTACGGGATGAGGAGTTTTGGGATTAACTTCGGTGGAGTTGGCTTTTTTGAGGTTTAAAACATTGCGGGCAAATTCAATTACAGCCATTTGCATCCCAAAACAAAGTCCTAAGTAGGGGATTTTGTTTTCTCGGGCAAATTGAGCAGCTTTTATCTTTCCTTCTACTCCGCGACTACCCCATCCTTGGGGAACAATAATTCCGCCCACTCTTTTTAAATCTTCTTTGTTTACCTTCTCACTATCAAGCCAAATTATTTTCAGCTTAAGATTGCTTGCAAAACAAGCGTGTTTAATTGCCTCCACCACGCTTACATACGAGTCTTCCAGAGAAAAGCCTCCGGAGGTATAATACTTACCCACAATTCCGATCTTTATTTCTTTCTCTGCTTTTCGGGCTTTTTTCAGTCTTTTATTCCAAGATTTTAAATCTTCTCTTTTATGTTTTAGTCCTAATTTTTTTAAAACATATTTCCCCATTTTTTGCTCTTTTAGAAAAAGAGGAACTTCATAAATTGAAGGAAGATCAGGGTTGGAAAAAATATCCCCTTTTTTTAAAGAAGCAGCAAAAGCAATTTTATCTTTGCGCCGATTATCAATTTCTTTTTCTCCTCGGCAAACAACAATATCAGGCTGAATTCCTAATTCATGTAATTGTTGGATTGATTGTTGGATTGGTTTGGTTTTCATTTCTCCTAATGAAGGAGGAATAGGAAGATAGCCTACATGAACAAACAAAACCTTTTGACCATATTTTATTCTCATTCTCCGCCCTGCTTCAAAAAACATAATGTTTTGGTATTCACCGACAGTTCCCCCCAACTCAACCAGAACGATATCTGTTTTTTTTCCTACTTTTTCAAGTCGAGAAATTATTTCTAAAGGAATATGAAAATAGGCGTCAACGGTTTTACCTTTATATTCTAAAGCTCTTTCTTTTTTTAAAACAGTTTGGTAAATTTGGCCGGCGGTGATGTAGTTTTCTTTTCCTAAATCTTGGTTTAAAAATCGCTCATAATTGCCCAGATCTTGATCAGTTTCTATTCCATCCTTGGTCACAAAAGTTTCTCCGTGCTCTAGAGGACTCATTGTTCCTGCGTCAATATTTAAATACATGTCACATTTAACGGGAACAACTTTAAAACCGTAGGATTTTAACAGAAGGGCTAGAGAGGCAGTGGTAATTCCCTTTCCTAATCCCGAAATGACTCCCCCAGAAATGAAAATGTAATGAGGTTGCATTATGGGCTAGGATAGCAAAAGAAGGTTGGGTTAAGCAAGGGTTATCCCTTTTTTGGTGGGCGGTACAGGACTCGAACCTGTGACCTTTTCTACGTCAAAGAAACGCTCTAGCCAACTGAGCTAACCGCCCAATGCTAAATTATATCATGTGCCAATTGACCTGGCTTAATTTTCTTAAAGTATTTAAATTCTTAATACGACCCGGTAGGCCTTCGGTTTTGTTGGCCGGGGTTTCCAGGACAAAGGGCAGTTTTTTGGAAATTGGGTGTTGAAGAAGGGTGGTAAACGGTAAAACTCCTAATTTTCCCTGGCCAATATCTTCATGTTGATCATGGCGAGAACCAAGATCGGTTTTGGAATCATTGGCATGAATAACCACCCAGCGTTCAAAGCCGATTTTGTTTTCAATAATTTTAAGAACTTCTTTAATTCCTTTTTCTTTAGCCAAATCATATCCGGCCTGATAAGCGTGGGCGGTGTCAAAACAAAATTTCAAACGCCTATTTTTAGTGGCCCTAATAATCTCTCCTATTTTTTCCAGTTTTATTTGAGCCGAGTTTTCCAAAATCAAAAAAGTAGATTTTGGGGTGGAAGTTAATACTTTTTTAATACTTTCAACCAATAAAGATATGTCTTGGGCGTGAGGATGAAAAACAACTCCGCTGGCCCCTATTTTCTGGCAAAAATCTAAATCTTGGATTAAAGAATTAATCGACTTTTGCCTGATTTGAGAGTCTTGGCTAGATAAATTAACCAAATATTTAGCGTGAACGAAAATGGGGGAAATATGATTTTTCTTAGCTAAATCTCTAAATTTCTTCAGCTCTATACTGCTTCTTTTTGGGAATTCCCAGCTTCTGGGTGAGCCGGAAAAGATTTGTAAAGTATTAGCGCCAATGGTTTTAGCGTCTTTCAAAGCATTTTTAATTCCGCCGGCAATAGATAAATGTGCCCCAAGCTTCATGATTTTATATTGACACATTCTTTGTTTGGAAGTAAAATCAAAACATTGTGATGAAGGCAACTCGATTATATCAGCAGCTTGAGAAAGATTTTATTACTCCGAAAATGAGTGATGAGTGGGCAAAATATATGGACTGTGTGGTCGATTTTCTTTGCGATAATTTTAAAAAAAGATCAATGGGCTTGGTTTGTGATTTTGCCAATAAGATAAATAAAGTTTACACGGCTGTTTTTCCTTCAAAAAAAGTTATGCAAAAAATTTTGACTGGTGGTACTTGCAACGCAATGCTTTTTGTTCACCATCCCTCTATTTGGGATATCAGAAAAGCGCCTGAAGTTTTTCAGCAAATGGATAGAGATTTATTACAAAAGTTTAAAGACAAAAAAATCTCTATTTATAATCTTCATGTGCCCTTGGATAATTTCGGTGACTACTCAACCAGTGTTAGTTTGGCAAAAGCTCTTGGGATAAAGCCGGAAAAGGCTTTTGCTCCTTATTTTGGCTCTTTGTGTGGAGTTTTTGGAAAGACGAATTTGGCAACTGTTTGTGAGTTAAAAGAAAAGTTTGAGTTTGCGGTAGGCCACAGAGTTAGCTTGTATAAATATGGTGATGATGAAATAAGAAAGGGGACTGTTGCTCTAATTGCTGGGGGTGGCAATGAGGCTGGAATGCTGGAAAAAATTACCAAAGAAGGGGTAAATGTTTTTGTAACTGGTGTAGCTTTAAAAAATGACTTTTCTAAAGAAGCCCATGAATTTGCTGAAAAACATAAAATCAATATTTTGGGTGGAACCCATTATTCGACCGAAAAATTTGCCTGCATAGCTATGGTTGATTATTTCAAAAAACTTAGTTTATCCTCGGAATTTATTGAGGACAGGCCCGTAATGGAAGATATGTAATTTGCAAAATAATTTTGGGTGTGAGATATTAAAGTGATGAGTAAAGCCCATATCTGGATTAGGAAAAACTGGCAGTTTTTGGTAATTGTGGGCTTGGCGGCCTTACTGCTTCAAAAACAACCTCCTGTTTTTCGTTCCTTAGTTTCTCAACCCACTACTGGCTTTGGCGTGGCGGAAAAAATGATTGCCCCTGGTTTTATAGGCGAGGAGATGGCTATGGGTCGAGGCGGCGTGTTTCAAGAGGCGGCGCCAGCTCCAGAAGTCGAAGATCGGCTAGTAGTCCGGAATTCCCAAATGTCTTTATTGGTTGAAAATGTTCGGGAAGTTCAAAAAGCAATAATTGCCAAAGCGGAAAACCTGGGTGGTTATATGGTTGACTCTCGGGTTGATTCACCCTTTGGAATTGACAGCAGTACAGTCACAGTTCGCATACCCGAGCCAAAATTGAATGAAGTTTTAGAATATTTTCGCAGCCTAGGGGTACGCGTAGTTTCGGAAAATCTGGTTGGTCGGGATGTGACGGATGAGTATGTGGATTTAGAAGCGCGGTTGGCTACTTTGCAAAAAACCAAGAGCAAGTTTGAAGAAATTCTCGAAAAGGCAGAAAAAATTCAAGACATCTTACAAGTTCAGCGGGAGATTATTAGTCTTCAAAGCCAGATTGATAACCTTAAAGGCAGGCAGCAATATTTAGAAAAAACGGCTCAGAGTTCAAGAGTAACAGTTTATCTTTCTACTGACGAGTTAGCCTTGCCTTACGCGCCCACTCAACCCTGGCGGCCAAAAGTGATTTTCAAACAAGCCACCCGTTCTTTAATTAAAACTTTTAGAAGCGCAGGGGTTTTGGGCATTTGGTTGAGTGTTTATGCCATTGTTTGGCTGCCTTTACTGCTAATCATTTGGTATATCAAAAAGCGAGTCAAAAAAAAGGTTCAGCTCTAACTTCTATGTATAATTGGAGTACTGATCTTGAGCGGCTTAAAAAAAATAAGCCAGCTTTGGAAAAATGGCGCTTAGAGCAAATGATTAATTTCGGTTTGGGCGGAGAGAAAATTTCCCGTTCTTTGCTTTTAAAATATTGGCCTTGTCTTGATTTGGATCCTGACAAGAAAAAATTACTTAAATTGTTATTATGGGGAAAAAATTAACCACTGCTGGGCAAGAAAGCTTTTTGGTCTTTTTGGCGACGAAACCTGTTTTAGTTAAAAATTTTTATCTTACTGGCGGTACTGCTTTGGGTAAATTTTATCTCTTTTAAAGAATTTGAACCCCAAGAAGTTACTCCATTTATTCGCCAAGCCCAGTTTAAACTTGGTTTTAAAAAGTTTGATTATCAACTTTCTTTTAATCGCCATCTTTTTCATCTACTTTTTTCTCCCCAAAAATCATTAAAAGTGGAATTTGTTTATTTTCCTTTTCTTTAAATTCAAAAACCCGTTAAAAAACAAGGGGTTTTTGTCGATAGTCTTCTTGATCTTGCAGTTAACAAAACCTTTACTATTGTTCAAAAGCCGCGGGGGCGAGATTTTTTTGACCTGTATTCCATTTTAAAAAAAGAAAAGGGCTGGGATATTTTCTTTTTACTTGATAAAGCCAGGATGAAATTTGACTGGCATATTGATTACCTTCAATTTAGCAGCCAGTTGTTCAAAGTAAAAGAGTTAAAAGATGATCCGATTTTAGTTAAGGGAAAGTTTGAGTTTGAAAAAATTGAAAATTATTTTATTCGCCTGGCAAAACAAATTGGTCAAAAGGTATTGAAAAAGTGAATTTAGCCCTTTAACTGCTTACCAAAGGCCAAGCAGTCAGTTTCAATATCCAATAGGGCAAACCCCTTGTGCTTCATTATTTCTTTTATCTTTTCAAAAAGATCTTTTGGGTTTTTGCTAGTAGTAGTTTGGGCTAAAACTTTGGGATTTATTTTTTTAATTAGTTCTATTGGCTTTAAGGGAATTAAATCTGAACCCTGGGGAGTGGATTTGGTTTTGGCTTGATAAGGAGTGGTGGGGGAAGTTTGGCCAGTAGTTAAGGAGTAGAGGAAATTATTAGAAACAAAAACTTTGATGTCAATATTTGTTCTAGCGGCAGTAATTAAGTGGTTTAAGCCTTCACCGTAAATTCCGCCGTCTCCGCCAATGCAAAGAGTGGTTAGCTTGGGGTTATGAAGTTTTACGCCCATTGCTACGGGAATAACCCGGCCATGCAGAGTATGAAGGCCATAAGTTTTAATAAAGTCAGCCATATTGCCGGCACAGCCAATGTCGTAAACAGCAACTATATTTTCTGAGTCAATATTTTGATCAGCAAAGCATTTTTGCGAACCCTGCATGAGTAAAAAATTACCACAACCTGGGCACCAAGTTGGGATATTACCGGTCTGGTATTTACTTAAATTGCTCATATAATTCCTCCGGGAAAAAGGGACGGCCATTAAATTTTAATATTTTTCTGCTGGGGTTAAAATTAAACTGGGTTTTAAGTAAAGTAGTTAACTGGCTGGTTTGGTTATTTTCAATAATGATTGTTTTTTTGGCTTGGCTTATTAATTTTTTAATTTCCGAGTGTAAAGGTAGCAGGGTCCTGATTTGTAGAAATGCTAATTTTTTATCGTTGAGCAATTTCATTGCTTCTAAGATAGGGCCCTTGGTCGAACCCCAGCTAATAATTAAGCGCTGATAGTTTTTTGGTCCATAGAGTTGGGGTTTGGGAGTGATTCTTAAAGCGGTTTTTAATTTACGCATTCTTTTTTCCATCATTTTTACCGCCGCCCTGGGTTCTTCAGTAGAATAACCGTATTCGTCGTGTTCATAGCTGTTGGCTAAAAACTCGCCATCCAAAACCCCTGGGATAGGGCGATGGGAGCGGCCGCAAAGAGGTTGCCAATTATAGCGCTTGAAATCAGTGGGTGCTTTGTTCGTGATTAATTTGCCCCGGTCGATTTTGACTTTTATTTTGGCAAAATCAGGAGTAGTCTTGCTTGACTCGCCTAAAAATTTATCAGAAACAACGATTACGGGCGTTTGTAGGTTTTCCGCTAGATTTAAAGCCTTCCAACTAAATTCAAAACTTTCTTGCTGATCACCAGGAGCTAAAACTATTTTAGGAAATTCACCATGGCCAGAAAAAATATAAAAAAGAAGGTCTCCTTGAGCGGTCCAAGTGGGCATGCCAGTGGCAGGGCCAACTCTTTGCACTAAGTAAAAAACCATTCCAATTTCGGCAATCCCGCAAAAAGAGATGCACTCGGTCATTAAGGCAAACCCCCCGCCGGAAGTACCAACTGCACTTCTTGCTCCGGCAAAAGCGGCTCCGGCGGCCATATTAGCAACGCCAATTTCGTCTTCGGCGTGGCGAACATTAATTTTATATTCTTTAGCTTTAGCGGCTAAAAAGTGAAGAGTGCCAGTAGAGGGGGTCATCGGGTAAGCGGCGTAAAAATCTCCCTTGCCTTTTAAAAATCCCCAGCCAAAAGCTTGGTTGCCGTCGTTAAAGATGAGTTTTTGAATCTTTTTAGGTTTATCTATCTTTAATTTAAGAGAGGAGTAGTTTTTAGCCGCGTAATCGTATCCTAGTTTAAAAGCTTTTAAATTCTTTTTTACTTTTTTGCTAAAAAAGTTTTTTATCGTTTGGTTAGTTTTAGCAACATCAAGATTCAAAAGAAAAACAGCTGTGCCTAAACAAACGGTATTTTTAAAAACCGGACTGCCCGCTTCTAAAGCCAGTTTTTCCAAAGGCAGGTTTTTCACTTTAGAGTTTTGTTCATCGGAGAAAATTAATCCTTTTTTCTTCATTTCCGGCAAATGTGGTTTAAAGTGGCCTTCGCTTAAGGAAAAAAGAAGATCTATTTGAAAATAAGGAGCCTTTACTTCTAGAGTGGAGAAGGAAAGTTGATAGGTGTTGTGTCCGCCTCTTATTAAAGAAGGATATTCAGTATAATCGTGGACAAAATAGCCTTGGTCCAAAAGAGTGTTAGAGAGTAGCAGCCCGCTGGTTTTAATTCCCAATCCTGCCGGTCCTGCAATTTTAATTGTTGTTATTTTGTTTTTCACTAGGTGTTGTATTGTACACTTTTTGGCCTGGCGATTCGAGTATTATCTGCAGGCCAGTGTTCTCTGGTGAAGATGTTAAAGATCGCTTATGAATTACTTGTTAGAGTTAGCCCATTTTTCCCATATGTACTGGACTCGTACACCAAGTGAATAAGTTAAGATACATTTGCGACATTGATGATATTAAAAAATGAGCGGCAGA
>CBDUUX010000017.1:0-10646 GCA_965370515.1 uncultured bacterium | reverse complement strand
TAAAAGGAGACCTAATATAAGGAGGGGATGATACTGGAAATGATCCATGGCTAATCCTAAGACAAACTGGATAAGTGCCTTCACGAAAAAATATTTTGCCAGAAAAGCGCAAAAGATTTTTTCTATTTCTATCCTACTAGTGTGCTGGATACTCTGTGGGATATTTTGTTTTTCTGGGTCGGGAGAATGATGATTTTAGGTTTCTATCTGGCTAACAAGACACCTTTTAAGTTGATTCATCTACACGCCAAGGTGGTTGATGAGAAGGGGCAGAAGATGAGTAAGAGCAAGGGCAATGTGGTTGATCCCAGTACAATGGTCGAAAAATACGGGGCTGATGCCCTACGGATGGCCTTGGTTTATGGAGTGGCCCCGGCGAGCAATATTGCTTTATCGGAGAAAAAAATTGAGGCGATGCGTAATTTTACTAACAAGCTTTGGAATGCATCAAGATTCATTATGATGAATCTGGAGAGCTCAAAGCTCAAAGCTCAAAGCTTAAAGCTGCCCCCAAAAGCTGAAAGTTTAAAAAATAAAGACGATCAGGAGATTTTAAAAGGTTTAGAAGAATTGACAGTAGAGGTTGATAAAAACTTAAGGAAGTACCGTTTCGGTCAGGCCTTAGAGTCAATTTATCAATTCTTCTGGCATCAGTTTTGTGATGATTATTTGGAAAAAGTAAAAGAAAGAAGAGCGGAGGCTTTGCCGGTTTTACTGGAAGTTTTGGTTACTTCACTGAAGCTTCTTCAGCCCTTTGCTCCGTTTGTCACCGAGGCAATTTACCAAACCTTTAAAAGTAAGCTTAAAGGACATTCTTTGTTTAAAGCGGATTATTTAATGGTATCTGTATGGCCTCAAAAAGATTCTGGTTAATCATCATTATTGTTTTTTCCTTTCTTTTTATCCTGGGTATTTCTTCAGGGGGTGAGTGTCAGATTATTGGCTGGAGGTCTTTGCGGGAAAAAGATAATTTAAATTTGCAGCTAAAAATGGTGGGCTGTTTCCTGGAAAATAGAGAGTATCAAAAAGGAGAGGAAAAGTTAGGGCAAATTAAGGAAAAAAAAGAAGCTGGGGAGAACTCTTTTTTGAGCGGGCAGGTAAAGATATATGAAAGCAGGCTAAGATCACTTAATCCTCAAAAAAGAGAAGGAGAAATACTGTTTTGGAAACAAAGGGTGGTTGCCAACCCCTCATATCCCGACGCTTGGGTAAGTTTGGGTTTACTTTGGTATCAGCAGGGTGATGAACAGAAAGCCAAGTTAGCAATGAATAAGGCTTGCGCTCTGTCCCCGGCCAGGGAAGATATTAAAAAAGCCGCCACCCAGCTTGGTTTTTTGTGTAAATAGTAGCGAAGTTACACGGTGGAGCTACTTTAGAGTGTTATAATTTTTTAAGGTGAAAGCAAAAAGTAAAACTAAAAAATTGCCGATTTGGAAGTTGAGTAAAATTGCTATCAATAAAAGTAAGGGTAAAGATAAGAAATTGAATAAAGACGATCAATTAATTTACGGATAAACTACCGAGGGCTAAAAAGGTTTTTGGTTTCGATCGGCATTTTTCTCGAGCAGGGCTTAAATTGATTGAGTAATTTTTCACTCCCGGGCCTTGGTGAAGCCGGCTTCGATTGCTTCCTTTTCAGTACAAAACCACTGATCACTGCTTATTAAGTTAATTACCACTTGATCATAGTGGCGAAATTCAGGTAAGTGATAGTATCTATTGTCTAGTTTGTCTAGGTTGCCCTTAATTAAACAGCCCTTATTGGGGTCGGGAGCGCAAGTTTGCCAAAGGCCTTGTTTTTCCTCATGAGCTTTTTGGGCGCTTGTGGCCAGCTGGTCTTGATAGCGAAGATTTACGGTATCTAAAAAGAATTTACCCGCTCCTTTTTGTAAAAGATATTCATTAACAAAAATTTCTTTGTTTGTTTCCGGGTTAGTGATAAACACATAGGCCAATGTTCGGCCAAAGCGGTCCATTTCGTTTTGATCAAATTCTAGTCTTATTTTTTTATCTAAAACCAGCGCTTCATTGATTTTACTTGATTCCTCAAAAAAACACTTTTCTTTTTCCGGGGTATCAAGCCCAATGTAGCGGACAACCTGGCCATTTTTTAACTCAATAGTGTCGCCGTCAACTATTCTGGTAACTAAAAATTCGTTTGGCGATTTTTGGGTGAAGTAAATACCGCTGCTCCCAAGGCCTAGGGCTAAAACTAGCAAGATTAAAAATATTCTTCTTTTTGCCACCGCTTTAATCTTAGCACGAGTAAGAATAGCTTTCCCGTGTTATAATTTCTTTGCCATGAAAAAGATTAAAAAGCTAATTGTTTCTAAAAAATGGTGGATTATTGTTTTTCTCCTTCTTGCGCTAGTAGTTGGTTTTGGTTTAAAAAGGAGAACAAAAAACATCCAGGAGGAAAAAAACCAAACCGAGTTGGTTAAGGTAAAGCGGGGAGATTTAGAAAAAGCCTACCTTTTATCCGGAGAAATTGATGCCCACCAAAAAGCTTCTTTGCGCTTTCAAGCCTCAGGAAGGTTGGCTTGGGTCGGAGTGAAAGAAGGAGATTGGGTCAGAAAATACCAGGCTTTGGCTTCACTGGACAAGAGGGAATTGCAAAAGAGTTTTGAGAAGGAAATGTATGATTACGCTTCTGAGCGGCATGATTTTGAGCAGGGAGAAGATGATTATGAGCATACCAGTCGGTGGTTTGAATTGTCTGATGAGGTGAAGCGGATTTTGGCTAAAAATCAAAATGATTTAAGCAAGGCAGTTTTGGACGTTGAGCTAGCGGACTTGGCCATTCGCTATGCAACTTTAGTTACTCCGATTGAAGGTTTAGTGACTTTTGTGGAAGCTCCTTTTGCTGGAGTGAACATTACTCCGGCCACAGCGGACTTTGAAGTGGTTAATCCAAGCAGTGTTTATTTTCTGGCCGAAGCAGATGAGGAGGAAGTGGTTGGTTTAAGGGAAGGAATGGGAGCCAATATTTTACTAGATGCCTACTCTGGTCAGGAGTTTGCGGGAATAATTAAACAAGTGGCTTTTACTCCGGTTGGTGCGGGTACTAGTCCTAGTTACCAAATCGAAGTTGATTTTATTGATTATGATAATGCTCAGATGGGCTTGAGACTGGGGATGGAGGGAGAAGTAGAAATTGTTTTGGAGTCAAAAGAAGATGTTTTATCTATTCCTCTTGAGGCTTTGCGGGGAAGTGGGGAAGATTGGGTTTATGTAGTGGTGGAGGGAGAGAAAGAAAAACGGGAAATAGAAAAGGGTTTAGAAACTGAGGATGAGGTGGAAGTTTTGAGTGGTCTTTTGGAAGGTGAGCAAGTATTGGTAGAGTAAATTCTTTTGATGAGTAAAAAAAAGCGATTAATGTCCCTGAGTAAGGTAGCCAAGCACTATTCTTTAGAGGAAGTAGTGGTCAAGGCTTTGGATGGAGTGGATTTGGATATTTGTGAGGGAGATTTAATTACCATTGTTGGTGCTTCCGGGTCAGGAAAATCTACACTTCTTCATATGCTGGGTTTGCTGGATCGACCGACCGGAGGAAAGATTACTTATCTGGGAAAAAACATTAAAAATTTGACTGATGAGCAGTTAGCTAAGTTAAGAAACGAAACCTTGGGTTTTGTTTTTCAGTCCTTTAATTTACTTGCTCGCACTTCTGCTTTGGATAATGTATTGCTTCCTGTTTGGTATCATGATTCCCTGACCTTTCCTCAAGCCAAAAAAAGGGCGGGAAAGTTATTTGCTGATTTTGGGATGAGCCAAAGGGCAGATCATTTTTCCAACCAATTATCCGGCGGAGAGCAACAGCGGATTGCGATTATTAGAGCTTTGATTGGAGATCCGAAAATTATTTTTGCGGATGAGCCAACAGGGAATTTGGATAGCAAAACCGGTAAAGAAATTATGAAGATTTTACTGGATTTGAACAAAAAGCAGGGGAAAACCCTGGTTTTAGTTACTCATGATTTGGAGTTAGCAAAACTGGGCAAGAAAAGGATTTTTTTAAAAGACGGGAAAATTTTGAGAATGGAGGAGGGTAAGTGAAGTTAGCAAAACTTGGTTTTTTTAAAGTAGCCTTGGAGCAGCTAAGACGCAACAAATTGCGCTCTTTTTTAACGATGTTGGGAATGATTATTGGGGTTTCTTCTGTTATTTTGCTGGTGGCTATTGGCAGTGGCTTAAAGTCTTATGTCTCTGATCAGTTTGAAGATATGGGAAGTAATGTGATCTATATTATGCCAGTAGCTCAAGAACAGATGAGAGGGCAAGGGGGCGGATTTTCTCCGGGAGCAACGACTACTTTTGATTTGGATGACTTGGATGATTTGGAAAGAATTAAGTCAGTAGATTTAGTGGTGCCAATGGCTAATTTTTCGCCCTTAGTTACCTATCAGGGAGAGGAATTTTTGGCCCAAGGCCTAGGTACTACCACAGGTGTGGTAGAAAGTATGAACTTGGAGTTTGAATCCGGTCGGTTTTTCACCAACTCTGAAGAAAGCCGAGGGAAAGACATTATTATTTTGGGAGGAAAAGTAACAGAGGAGTTATTTGGAGAAAGTAATCCTGTGGGGAAAAAGGTAAAAGTAGATGGTGAGTCTTTTCCCGTCATTGGAGTGGTGGAGAAAAAAGGAGGAGGATTAGGCAATGACATTGATAACCAAATCTACCTTCCCTACAAATCAGCTTGGAAAATAATTGGGGAAAAAGATTTTCACTTCTTTACTCTGAGTGCGAGAAGTCAAGAGGAGATACCGGAGCTAAAAGAGGAAATTAAAAAAGTACTCCTTAAAAATTATGAAGAGGAAGATTTTTCGGTAGTTGATCAGGCGGATTTGCTCTCCACTATTGGCAATATTTTAAATATTTTAACTACGGGGCTAGCGGGGATTGCCGCTATTTCTTTAGTTGTCGGAGGGGTGGGGATTATGAATATTATGTTTGTTTCCGTAACCGAGCGGATTAAGGAAATTGGGCTACGTAAAGCAGTGGGGGCAACTTCCAGCGATATTCTTTGGCAGTTTTTGCTGGAGTCGGTAGTAGTTTCTGTTTTTGGAGGGTTGATTGGAGTGGTTCTGGCTTGGTTATTAACTTTGGCGATTAATCGTTTTTTTCCGGCTCAAGTTACTTTATGGTCTGTGGCCTTGGCTTTTGGCGTTTCTTCTATCATTGGGATTGTTTTCGGAGTAATTCCGGCTCGGCGGGCAGCCGCACTTTCTCCGATTGAAGCTTTAAGATATGAGTAGCTGTGGTAAGATATTGATAATTAAAATATAGATTTATGAAGGAGGATTAATGGCAGTTTTAACTTTTGATGAGAAAAATTTTAGGAGTGATGTTTTGGAAAACAAAGGAATAGCGGTAGTTGATTTTTGGGCTCCTTGGTGCGGGCCTTGCCAAATTATGGGACCGATTTTAGCTGAGTTTGAAAAGGAAGTGGGAGAAAAGATTGTGGTAGGCAAGATTAACATTGATGAGGTGGGGGCAGTGGCCCAAAAGTTTGGGGTAATGAGTATCCCCACCATTATCCTTTTTAAGGCCGGAAAAGTTGTCAAGCAGTTAGTAGGAGTGCAGTCTAAAGAAAGTTTATTAGCAACGGTGGAAGAGTTGGGTAAATAAAAACAATGAGTGAAGTTTGGGATGTAATTATTGTGGGCGGGGGTCCGGCTGGTTTAACCGCTAGTATTTATGCCACTCGTTATTCCTTAAAAACCCTGGTTTTAGCGACTGTCTATGGGGGGGTGATGAGTGAGGCGCATAAAATCTGTAATTATCCTTCTTGGCCGGAGGTTACCGGTCCAGAACTAACGGCGAAGTTTAAAGATCATGCCACAGCTTCGGGAGCGAAGCTGGAGCTGGATACGGTTGAGGAAATTAGCAAAGAAAATGAGCTGTTTAAGGTGAAAACCCAGTTAGGAAAAGAGTATTTAGGAAAAACTTTAATTTTAACGATGGGGATGAAGCACCGGAAATTGGGGGTAGCGGGGGAAGAGAAGTTTTTGGGCAAAGGGGTCTCTTATTGCTTTACTTGCGATGGCGCTTTTTTTAAACAAAAGAAAGTTGCTGTTATTGGTGGGGGCGATGGGGCGGTCACGGCGGCTTTGTATTTTGCCGATATTTCTCCAGAAGTTTATTTAATTTACCGGGGGGAAAGTTTAAGAGCGGAGCCGGCTTGGATAGAGTCGGTGAAGAAAAAGAGCAATATCAAGGTTCTTTATAATACTAATGTGGTCGAGCTAAAAGGAGAAGAAGTTCTATCCCAAATTGTTTTAGACCAAGAGTTTGAGGGGAAAAAAGAATTAGAGGTGGCGGGTTTGTTTATTGAAATTGGGGGAGAGCCATCTCGTAAACTAACCCAAATGCTGGGAGTAGAGATTGATCAGGAAGGTTATGTTCAGGTTGATGCTTGGGGAAAGACAAATATTCCGGGAGTTTGGGCGGCCGGAGACTTAACTGCTAGTTCTAAAGGTTTTCGGCAAATCATTACCGCTTGTTCTCAGGGGGCGATATCTGTTCGTAATATTTTTGGGAGTTTGCAGAAAAAGGGAAACTAATGGTTTTCATTAAGAACAAAGAGGATTTTATTTGTGAAGTTTGTGCTTTTAAAGTAAAGGGGAGTGGGTTTACTAATCATTGTCCCCAGTGTTTATTTTCCAAGCATGTAGACTTGGATCCGGGAGATAGGGCCGCAGATTGCGGAGGTCTAATGGAGCCAATTGGAGTAGAGCAGAAAAAAGGAGAATGGCGGATTTTACACCAGTGTAAAAAGTGTGGTTTTAAGCGATGGAACAAAAGAAGTAAGTCAGATGATCTTGAGAAGATTCTTTCCTCGGGCGCGTTTTAGTTTAGATACTATTGACAAATCGTGTTAGATAATAATTCTCTTCGTCAATCAAACAAGAAAAATTTTACGCCAGGCTAATTACCAGCTTTCTTATCAGGATGCTCAGATTGCTGCTTTGGCAATTGAAAATAAATTAAAAGTGTTAACTCTTAATCAAAAAGATTTTCAGAAAGTAAAAGGCTTAATGCTATTTCCTCTCACAAGTGAGATTAAGAAAATTAAGGTCTGATTGTCTTTAAGTAGCATTTAATATTTGTTTTAATTCCATAATTTTTTTACTAGCCAAAGGAGTTTTCCAAAGTTTATTTGACAATCATTTCCATCAGACTTTCATCATAGTACCGATTATCTATAAAGAGTTCTTTCTTATGCTTGCCTACTGTACTAAAACCAAGTTTTTGATATAATCTTAAAGCTCCGGAGTTTTCGGTGACCACCGAGATCTTGATTTTGACTATTTCAGGGCGTTCTTTGAGCTTGTTAATTAGGCTCTTTAACAATTTTGTGCCCAACCCCTGAGATCTAAATTGAGGATTAACGTAAACACCATAAATAGTGGCGGTATGCCTAACCTTAACTTTCTGACTTCTAGAAGCACTGGCCATTCCCACTAAATTGTTACCAGATTTGGCAAACAATATGAAGTCGGTTTCTTCAGTAAGGGCGTTTTGTAATTTTTCCTTCCATTTTTTATCAGGAGCTGGTGATTCATCTTCATGCGAACCGGCAAAGGCCGTTGGGGAATCTTTCAAGGATTCAAGACGCAAGTCACGATATTTTTGCCAATCTTTAACTGGGATAGAAGTGATTTTTATTGTGTCAGACATGATAGATTGTGTCAAATATAATTAACATTAGAATCTGTTTCCATAATCAATTTTATCATATTCCAGCTATTTTGAGCGAAAGCGCAGTGTCCCCTTGAGTCAAGAAAAGTCGTACATTAAGAACGAAGTCCCATAAAGTACAAACACAGAAAGTCAGCAAAATTACAAATGTTTAGTTCCTAAATCTTCATTAAACATAAGTAAATATCCATCCGGATCCATTACCAAAAACCCCCTCATGCCTATTAATTCATCATCTTTCCTAAACCAATAATCTTTAGGCTCTGCTTTTATTGGATATTTATGTTTATTAAGTTTATCCAAGATTGGTTGGATTTTATCAACTTCAAATTGAAAATGAATCCCTCTTCCTCTTGGATGCTCCAATTTTCCCGTGAACCAAGGGGAATCTTCTTTATCATTGCCTTGATCTATCATTATTTGACTTCCCTGAAAAGAAAGATATGCGAAATTACTTTCTTCTCTTTGATATTCAATTTTAAATCCAATAACTTCTGTATAAAATTTTAAACTCTCTTTAAAATTAGATACACTTAACTCAGGAATTAATTTGTTGAATTTCATAATAAGATTGAATAGTTGCTAAGTATATATAAATTTTGCCGATTTCTTAAGAAAATAGACTTTTCTTGATTTCATATAACGTTCCAGTATATCTGATGTTGAAACGTTGTCCAATTAATTATACCAGAACGTTAACAATTTGGGTTGAACGATGGCAGGAGCGAGTTTTTGTTCGTATAAACATCTTGTTTTTGTATATTAGGGTAAGGTCAGGTTTTTTGCCTGTTGCAAGGCCCCTCTTTCAATATCATCAAGCCAAAGCTTGATTGGTATTTTTTCGGAATTGATTATTCTTTTCACAATGATATCTCTACTATTACCGGTAAATGGTCTGATAATTGGTTGTTTAATATTCTAGTTTTAGTTTTTATGTTTTTACTACATAAAAATAAATCTAAAGGCTTATTTGGCCGAAAAGCAGGGAATGTTGGTTCTTGATGAGCAAGTTTTAAATCAAGACCATTGGCAAGACAATTAAGCTCGCTAATACCTCCCAGGATATTGAAATCACCACAAATAATTTTTTGGCCAGTACCTGAAAACATTTTCTGTATTTCCTTAAACTGTTTACCCCTAGCCCTCTTTTTAAGAGAAAAGTGCATCAGTATTAGGCTAATATTGCCCGGAATGATAATCTCATATAGTAACTTTTTAGTTCCATTTATCAGATAATGTTTTTTAAATGAAAGTTTGTGCTTTGAAATAAATGCATTGCCCTTATTGTGGAAAAAAGGGAGTTTTCTTAAAATGCTTTTTTGACCGTATTTTGTTTCAATGTCATAAAAAAAGTATTTACCATTTATTAATGTCTTAATTTGTTTTCCCTGTTTAATTTCTGTTAAGCATATTAAATCAGGATCTTCTTCTAAAACAATTTTTTTAAATTTGTTAAGAATCATTTTTTCAACTTTACTGTGGAGAAAAATATACCTATAAAATTTGGAAATGTATTGGGCTAAACTCCCGTTAATTCCGGTGCAATACCCCAGGTTAAGCAAAAGTATTTTAAATTTTTCTTGACTTGGATTTTTTTTACTCATGATTTTAATTATAAACAAATTAGATAATATTGGCTGGGGGAATGTAAAAAAAAGAAAAGGCTATTTGAGAAATAATTTTTGATAATTGAATTTTTGCAAATACCTTTCAATGTCCTCATAGCCTTTACCACAAACTATGCCGCCAGCAATAAATTCTTCTTGAGTAACATCTGCCAGACAAAAATCAGGCATTTTAAATGATTCTTTTTCTTTTATGGTTGCGAATTCAAAATCAACAACAACTAGTCCTTCTAGGGCATCCTGAAAAATGTCCACTTCGGCAGTTCTGCCCTTGTATTCATAAAGATATCTTAATTTGCGAATCCTCTTTCCTTCCAGTTTTGAAAGTTCGCCAAATTCAACCCGAGTGAGTTTAATTGTTTGCTCTCTCATTCGAGAGCGGTCTCCATCTTCCACTGAACCTTTTTTAGTTATTCGGTATTCGTTGCCGTTTTTGCGAATTCTTAATTTTGGGTGTCTTTGTGACCTGGGAATATAAATATCAATAATTTCTTTGAATTCGCAACCCCTGAGTCCTTCGGGAAGTTTTTTGGCTAGGTAAGTTTTTTCCAGTTCAATCATTGGTTTATATTGCCAGTATAGCAAATTGTTAGTGTTTATTTTCCTGGATGGGGTTTTTATTAACGATGTTTTAGTAGAGGAAGGATTGGCTAAAGTAGAGGGAGATGATTATCAGTATTCAGCAATGTTGAGAAAATCAGAACAAGAAGCAAAAACTCTAGAGCGGGGAGTTTGGTCCAAAGAGTGTTTGCCGCCTGAGGGGTGCAATATTAAAGGAAACGTGAGAAAAGAAAATGGAACCAGGATTTACCATCTTCACGGGTGTTTTAATTATGAAAAGATTGTGATGAACGAGGGAGAAAAAGATGTTTGGTTTTGCACAGAAAGGGAAGCGCAGGATGGGGGGTTTGTGAAATCTAAGGATTGCCCTTAGGGGGTTTATTTAACGTTCCAGCATATCTGAAGATAGCTGGATTCAATTTGATTTTATCATATTCCAGCTATTTTGAGCGAACGAGTGCAATGCGGTGAGCCAGATATACCATGTTGTGCGAAGACGAGCAGCTTATGTAGAATTATCTTTCTTTAACAGAAGTTGTGAAAGTGTAACGTCCTCAAACGATCGTAGGAGTGCAGAGCAATAATTTGACCTCGTGCCAGTATAATTAAACCAGTTAGGGTAAGAAAAATTCCAGCAATTTTAGCTGTATTTAAGGGCTCTTTTAATACAATTAAGCCTAATGTAATTGCAACAACTACTGTTCCCCCAACAACAAGTGGATTCCCAATAGTAATTGGTGCGTTTTTTGAAAACATAAA
>CBDUUX010000016.1:0-10911 GCA_965370515.1 uncultured bacterium | reverse complement strand
TGAAGCCACTAAGGCACGAAGCCACCAAGATTATAATTCATATTTCTCCTTTCAATATTTATTTTTCAAGTAGAAACTTTTTCTACTTCTACTTATTTTACCAGGTAAGAACATATTCTTACCTTAATTGACCAAAAATCAGATTGTTGAGATTAAAAAAGAAAAATTTTGCTCGGTTGATAGGTACAGCTTGGCTTAAACTATTGCTAGTCTTACACCGGCTGCCCATACCCAGTAGTCTCCTGGGAACCTGATAATGATTCCTAATCTCGGGGTGGGCTTCCCGCTTCAGATGCTTTCAGCGGTTATCCTTTGGAAACGTAGCTACCCGACAATGCTCTTGACAGAACAATCGGTACACCAGAGGTTTCCCCAACCAGGTCCTCTCGTACTGTGGTCAGCTCCCCTCAAGAATCAACGGTTACTGCGGATAGAGACCGAACTGTCTTACGACGTTCTGAACCCAACTAACGCGGCGCTTTAATGGGCGAACAGACCAACCCTTGGCCACTTCTTCATGGCCAGGATGCGCCAAGTCGACATCGAGGTGCCGAACCGGGCCGTCTATGTGGACTATCGGGCCCGACCAGCCTGTTATCCCCGGGGTAGTTTTTATCCGTTAAGCCCCATGTTTAACCATTCAATCATGGGGGATCACTAAGACCTGCTTTCGCATCTCTCCGACATAACATCGGAGTGGTATCACCTTAAACCTTCTCAATCTATTGAATGAGAAAAGTAAAAGGATTAACCAGCTCGACTTGTAAGTCTCGCAGTTAGGCTAGCTTCTGGCTTTGTCCTTACAGTTCGGTTTCCATCCGAACTAAGCTAACCTTTGTACGCTCGCGCTACCTTTTAGCAAGCGGCTGCCCCAGCCAAACTGACCACCAAACACTGTCCCTGTCCGAGTGTTCATCGGACTTAGGTAAGACGCAAACATGATAAAGGGTGGTATTCCACTGATGCCCGAAGGCTCCCACCTATTCTCGACAATTACCAAATTCTAATCAATGTTAAGTTTCAGTAAAACTCCACGGGGTCTTTTTGTCCTGCAGTAACTAACCGGCATATTCACCGGTATTTCAATTTCGCCGGATGAAGGGTCGAGACAGTTGCTCGGTCGTGAGGCCTTTCATACTGGTCTGAACTTACCAGACAATGGACTTCGCTACCTTTGGATCCTTAGAGTTAGGACCGTCGTTCACCAGGGCTTCAGTTTGAGGCACTTAGGTAAACCTAAACACCACGCCCCTTAACCTTCTGGCACTGGACAGGCTTCAGCCCCTATACTTCCCCTTACGGGTTTGCAGAGACCTGTGTTTTTGATAAACAGTCGCCGAGCACTCGTTCGCTGCGGCCCCGCACCTAAGCGCAAGCGCATGGTACAGGGCAAGGCATCTCCCGAAGTTACGCCTAGCTTTTTTGCCGAGTTCCTTGACCCTCCTTCTTCCGATCGTCTTAGTATACTCAACCTGCCCACCTGTGTCGGTTTTCGGTACGAACGCTATTTTTTCTCCCAACGAAGCTTTTCTGGGTACCAGAACCCGATAGGATTTCCCAAATAAATTTGGAATTCCGGCAAGTCTCACTTTAAAACGGAATGGCGGATTTGCCTACCACTCCTAGCTCAACTAACCGATGCAACAATTTCACTGCTACACCCTACCTCTCCCGATACGTCCCTCCCTTGGTGATAACGAAAAAACAACGGGGCTGGAATATTAACCAGCTATCCATCCACTACCCCCGCAACTGCGGGGCTTATGTTAGGCTCGCCTAACCCTCAGACGACGAACGTGGCTGAGGAAACCTTGGGCTTTCGACGATTTAGATTCTCACTAAATTTACGCTACTCATGCCGGCATTCTCGCTTCCCAGCGCTCCACCAGTACCTCACGGTCTAGCTTCACTGCCCTGGGAACGCTCCCCTACCAATCGAAATAAATTTCAATTCTCCGTCTTCGGTGGTCTGCTTTAGCCTCGGTAAATTTTCGGCGCAACCTATCCATATCGACCAGTGAGCTGTTACGCTTTCTTTAAAGGATGGCTGCCTCTAAGCCAACCTCCTGGCTGTCTAGGATCGATCACTTCCTTCCCCACTTAGCAAGACACTTAGAGACCTTAAACGGGAGTCTGGGTTGTTTCCCTTTTGCCCAACCAGCTTAGCCCGGCTGGACTGACTACCTGATAACGCTGCTCGGTATTCGGAGTTTGGTTGAACATCGAAGATTGCTCCCCAGATGCTCATTCAGTCGCTCTACCCCCAAGCAGATAAATTCAGGCGCTATACCAATATATATTTCGGGGAGAACCAGCTATTTCCAAGTTCGATAAGCATATTACCTCTAACCACAGGTCATCCGAAGGGTTTGCAGCCCCTACCGGTTCGGGCCTCCCTCTGTCTTTCGACAAAGTTCACCCTGCCCATGGTTAGCTCACTTGGTTTCGGGTTTTCCGCCAGCCGCTAATGTCGCCTTATTCAGACTCGGTTTCCCTACGCCTCCGGTTTGTAAAAACCTTAGACTTGCGAATGACGAAAACTCGCCGGCTCATTCTTCAATAGGCACGACATCACCAAATAAATTTGGCTCTGTCTGTTTGTTAGCAAATAGTTTCAGATTCTATTTCACTCCCCTTCCGGGGTTCTTTTCACCTTTCCCTCACGGTACTATGCGCTATCGGTCGATAAGAGTATTTAGCCTTTCCGGATGGCCCCGGAAGATTCCCACGAAGTTTTGCGTGTTCCGTGGTACTCAGGTACTCTGGCCAAACTTAATCAAATTTCACCTACAGGACTTTCACCTTCTTTGGTAGGCCAATTCCGGGCCCTTCGATTATTTTTTCAGTTTGGACTATCAGAGCCCTACAACCCCTTAAATTCAATTAAGGTTTGGGCTACTTCCCTTTTCGCTCACCGCTACTAAGGGAATAACAATTGTTCTCTTTTCCTCTGGGTACTAAGATGTTTCAGTTCCCCAGCTTACCCCCCCGACGTTACGTCGGGGTCCTAAGGTTATACACCTTAGGGGGTTACCCCATTCGGACACCGCCGGATCACAGGTTACAGACACCTCCCCGACGCATATCGCCGTCTGTCGCGTCCTTCTTCGGCTCTTATCACCAAGGCATCCACTATTTGCCTTTTTGCAAGATTCTATCTTTTTTTTCAACAATCTGATTCTTTAGTCAATTACTTTCTGACAAGTTGTCAATGTGCGGTGGACCGAGGCGGATTCGAACCGCCTACCTCTGCATTGCAAATGCAGTGCTCTAGCCGATTGAGCTATCGGCCCCGAAAACAAATAACTTTAATTTTCAAGTGGTTTTTAAAAAGAAAAAACCGGGGCAACCCCAGTTTCTAAACTTTATCAAAGACACACGCTTCTTACATAATCAATATTTTCTTGGTTAAGAATTGTGTTTTTCTTCTCATTAAGTCGAATACCGGGACTAAGCCCGAAAAAACTACTCTTTTTAAAAGAGTGTCCTTATTATATATGCCTATTACAGCTTTGTCAACCTTTTTCAAGCCCACTTTTTTTATGCTAGAATAGTTTATGAACTTAAAACAAACCCTAGCTTCTCAACCCCTTTTTGCTTTTAATTTAGATGATTTTACGATCTTTAAAGCAATTTCTTCTGCTCTAGCTCAAAAACAAACCTCCGCTATTTTGCAGCTCTCCCCAGGTGAGGCTGACTTTTGGGATTTGGATAATATTGCCAACCTAGTTAAACCCCACCAAAACAAAGGTCTTTTTTTAAACATTGACCACGGTAAAGATTTAGGTCTTTTAGAAAAAGCGATTAACTTGGGCTTTGATATGATTCATTTTGACGGTTCTTCTCTTCCTTGGGAAGAAAATATTACTCAAACTGCTAAAGCCGTAGAAATAGCTCATGCCAAAGGAGTTTTAGTTGAGGGAGAACCGGAAGGAGAAAATACTGATCCTCAAAAAGCGACTGAGTTTGTCCAAAAAACTAAAGTTGATTTAATCGCCGTTTTTGCAGGAAATAAACACGGAATGGATCCGGCTCGTCCCGAAAACTTAGATTTCGCAAGGCTCAGGGAAATAAAAAAAGCGGTTGGCAATACCCTGCTTACTCTTCACGGCGGTTCTGGCGTCCCCCTAGAGCAGATAAAACAGGCAATGGACGAGAGTTTAGTTGCTAAAATTAATATTAATAGCTTAATGCGAAATACATACTTTGAGGCTTTAAAAGAAGAATTAGCCAAATACCAAGGCCCTAAGGTGTATCAACTATTAAATCCAGTTTCCCAAAAAATATCCCAAAAAGTAATAGAATTATTAGAATAATGAGCAAGATCTTTGATGTTTTAACTTTTGGTTCAGCTACTATTGATATTTTTTTAGAAAGTCCTGAGTTTGGCAAAGAACTTAAGCTTTCCTATGACTCTAAGGTAGAAGTTGAGCAAAAATTAGTTTCTTGTGGTGGAGGTGGCACTAATGTGGCAGTTGGATTATCTCGTTTGGGCTTGAAAACAGCGGCAGTAGCTCGTTTAGGCCAAGACCAGTTTACTCCTTTAATAAAAGAGGAGCTGATAAAAGAGGGGGTAGGAACTAGGTTCCTTTGTATCAAGCCAGGAGATAAAACTGACTCTTCGACTATCTTGGTAAACAAAAAAGGGAAAAAGGTAATTTTGGTTTCCCGCGGACCCACTAGACTGGAAGTCCAAGATATTAACTGGAATCAACTTTCAGCCAAATATTTTCACCTTGCCTCGCTAGAAGGAAACTTAAAGCTAGCTTTAAAACTAATTAACCATGTTAATAATCACGATATTAAAGTTTCCTGGAACCCGGGTTCACGTGAACTAGCCCAAAGAGACAAGCTCATTACTTTACTTAATAAGATTAACATCTTGATTCTTAATCAGGGGGAAATAGAAAAGCTAATGGGGTTAAAAATGATTAATCCCTCTTTTTGGCCGGAAATTTACAAGCTCCCCGTTCCTCTACTTACCATTACCCAAGGCCAAAAAGGATGTTTTTTGGTTTTCCCTAGCCAAAGTGAAAAAACTCATCTTCCCGCTTTTAAAACTAAGGTGGTAGAAACTACTGGCGCAGGTGATGCTTTTGCCTCTGGATTAATTGCTGGTTTACTTAACCAGGAAATGCCCAAGCAAGCGACACTCTGGGGACTGGCCAACGGCGCCTCAGTTGTTTCTTGCTTTGGCGCCAAAACAGGACTATTAACTAAAAAGAAGATAAATAAATGGTTGAAAAAACAATAACCTTTGCCAAGAATAAGTTAATTGCCCCTGCCAAAAGGGGGAGTAAGAAAAAAGAACCTAAAAGAGATTTTGTTAAAGAGCGCAAAATTATTGCCTGGGTTCTTTTAGTAAGTGTCTGTTTAAGCGCCCTTTTCTATTTTATTACCAATAAGCCCCGACCTAATTTTAGTTTTCGCCTTCCATCTTTATCTAAAAACTTACCGGAAATCTCTTACTCTGGAAGAAAAACACCAGCCCAATTGGAAAGCATGGTTTTGGAAATCATTGGCGAAGATAGAAACAACTGGGCTATTTGGGTGGAAAACCTAGAAAATGATTTTTCCTGGAGTTTTCAGGAAAAGAAAATCTTTCCCGCAGCCTCCCTTATTAAACTCCTCACCATTGCTGCCCTTTACCAGGCAATTGAGAGCGGAGAATATCCTCTTGAGCAAGAGATAGCTCTAACTAAAGAGGACGTTCGCGGCGGGGTGGGAAACTTAAAAAACCAACCGGCAGGAGAAAAGTTTAATTTAAAAGAACTTGCCTTTCTTTCCTTAAACAGGTCAGACAACACCGCCTTCACGATGATTAGAAAATTACTTACCGACCAAACTATTTCTCGCAATACTTTTTCTCTAGGATTAATTAATACTTCTTTAGAAGAAAATACTACTACCGCCCAAGACATCGCCTTGTTTTTCAAGCTCCTCTATCAAAATGATCTTTTTGAAAAAGAAACTACTGATAAATTTATCAACCACCTAACTAACACTGCTTTTGAAGAGCAAATTCCCCAAGGAATACCGGTCAAAGTAGCTCATAAAGTAGGGGTAGAATTAAATAGTCTAGCTGATGCGGGCTTAATTTTAGTTCCTCAAAAAAAACCAATCATCCTAGTTTTTCTAACCAAAGACTTAAACCAAACAAAGGCTCAAGAAACAATGATTAAACTAAGTCAAGAAATTTATTGGTTTTTAGTTTCTGAAAACTAACTTCCCGTTTTTCCTTGCATCGCTAATCTTCCTCTTGAGCCACGGGGCAGAATTGAACTCGCTGTCCTCGGAAGATTTTCTTTTGCTGGGACCTTAATTACTACTGCCATAACCTCAACACCTTCAGGAAGATCAACTTCTCCACCCACCGCCTCTTTAACTCTTAAAAGATAATCTGCGGAGCTTTCACCAGGCTTCATCGTTAATACCTGAATATCTGGCCCACCACCCCTCTCTTGAGAATCTTTATTGCCCTCATCAGTATCACTAACTTCACTAACACCAAGTTCTGACATTCCAATCACCTCCTTTTCTAATAAAATTAGTATACCAAAATTTACCCCAAGCTACTCAACTTTTCCCTCATCTTTATTTTCCTGCTGCTCTTCCTTAGCAATAAACCAAGAAGAGCTGCAATGTTTCTGGGGCGCCGTTCCCTGTAAAAAATATTCTTCCCCCACTTGAGGACAACCCTCACAAGGAAGAGTGCCAGTTGAACGACAAATGGAAGTTTTAACGACATTATTTGGAATCTCCCAACCCGTGTTCGGATAATACTCAAGCATTAGGTCCGTAATTCTTCTCCAAATGGGAGTAGCTCCGGTAATCCCGGAGGCAATCCGACTCATGGGAGTATTGTCGTTATTACCCACCCAAACCGCCACTAAAAATTCAGGTGTATAGCCAATCGCCCAATTATCACGAAGACCATTGCTCGTTCCAGTTTTAACCGCTACTTTTTTATCCGGAATATTGAGCAAAGAATGCAAACCAAAAGCCCGGGCTCGCGCATAATTGTCAGACAAAATATCATTAAGCAAAAAGGCCACCCCAGAATCTAAAACAAATTCTCCTTTATCCCGATCTTGAAAATCATAAAGGTTTGTTTCTCCAATTGAGGGCTTAACTGCTAAAAGCGGAGTTAGCCCAATTTTTTGACCTAAATTTGCCAAAACGCTATAAGCCTGAGCCAAGTCAATCATTTTTATTTCTCCTCCGCCCAAGGTTAAAGAAAGGCCAAAGCGGGAGCGCTCTTCCCAAGTAGTAATCCCCATTTTTTGACCCATATCAATCATCTGATCGACTCCTAAAGCAGCCAAAACTTTTACCGCTGGTACATTAAAAGAAGAGCCCAGGGCGGTACGCAAAGAAATATTTCCGTGAAACTGACCATCATAATTTTGGGGCGAATAAGGCTCCTGATAAGGAGAGCTAAAAGTAATCGGAGTGTCCGGAATAATGGTCGCCAAAGTAAACCCATTTTGCAAGGCGACTGCATAGTTAATGGGTTTAATTGAAGAACCCGGCTGCCGCCTGCTTAGGGTAACATTGACATTGCCATCATTATTAAAATCAAAATAATCTTTACTGCCTACCATGGCCAAAATTTCCCCGCTCTTAGGCCGAATAACCAAAACTCCTCCATTGCTTACCCCCAAATGGGCAATATAGTCTAGCTCTTCTTTAATAATCTTCTCAACCTGCTTTTGCAAATCTAAATCTAAACTAGTAACTACTTCCAAGCCCCCCTCCTCTAGCATTTCCTCTCCCCATTGTTTAACTAATTCGTCTTTAACATAAAAAACAAAATGAGGAGCAAGAAGAGAACCATTGCTTAACTTTAAACGCAAGGGTTCTTGCGCCCCCGCCCCCCTTTCCGCTTCACTTAAATAGCCTGCCTCTACCATTGCCGATAGCACCCGCTCTTGCCGCTCTTTGGCAATGGTCGGGTAAGCCCCAAAAGGAGAAAAGCGAGTCGGACCAGCAGGAAGACCGGCAAGCAGCGCGCTTTCTGCTAGATTAACTTCCCGCACTGATTTCCCAAAATATTTTTGCGCTGCTTCTTCAATCCCATAAGCTGTCCCCCCGTAGGGAACCTCATTAAAATACATTTGTAAAATTTCGTCTTTGGAAAAACGCTGTTCTACCAATACTGCCAAAATCACTTCTTTAATTTTGCGCTGCCAAGTTTTTTCTGATCCCAACAAAGCATTTTTAACCAATTGCTGGGTAATAGTTGAGCCTCCTACCAAAGCTTTGTTTGGAAAAGTTAAATTGTACTTTACTGCTCTTGCTATTCCCCGAAAAGACAAACCATTGTGGTTGTAAAACTCCCGATCTTCAACCGCAATAGTTGCCTCCACTACAAATTCCGAAATTTCCTCTAGAGGAATTAAGGTCCTGTTTTCCTCATGATAAATTTTGTAAAGTAGTTTCCCATTGCGATCATAAATCTTGGTCGTTAAAGCTAAAGGTCTATCAATCAGTCTTTGCGGAGAAGGAAGATCTTTTAAGATGTTTAAGTAAAAACCCCAAGAAACAGAAATAAAAATAATTATTAATAAAAATAACCCAAACCAATAGCGCTTAATACTAATTCTCGGAAAGGGGATTTTAAAAAAAGCCCGGGTTTGAGAAAAAAATTTTTTAAAACTAGGAAACTTTTTGAAAATTCTTTTAAATTTAAAACGAGGTTTCTTTTTAGAAACAAAAAATTTACTTTTAACTAAATAAATTTTTAATTCAACTAGAGAAGTTAAAATTAAACTACCGATTTTTTCAAAGACAGTGAAAATAAAACGCAAAGAAAAATAAAAAGGCTTGCCAAGCCAGTTTAGTATTTTGATCAAAAATAGTAAAAAAGTTAAACGGAACATGGTAGTTTTTAAAGGGCAATAAAAACATTATACCGTCAAAAATAGAAAAATAATATAAGTAGTTTGGGAAAAAAGAGGAGAAAATTATTTTTCAACAAACTCGAAACGAGGAATTTCCTGACCCTCTACTTTAACCAATTCTTCAAACATTTCTTTAGGCCTAGCCCAAAAAGTACCGGTCGGAAATCTTTCTGAATCATATAGCTGTTGATAAACTACCAACTCTTCTAAAGTTTCACTGTGATGAGCAACTCCAATAACCCGATACTCCTCACCCTTATAGTGTCGATATATTCCTGGCTTAATCTTTTTCATAATTTTTAGCTAAATTTCACTTAACGTTTCGGGCTATACCGGTGTCAAATTTATGCTTTTTTGAATAATACTCCAGGCCTTTTACCACACTCTTCTTCCTTAATCTAGTATGACCAAAATCATTACCTTTGTAAATCCAGTCGATATTTTGTAGGTAAAGCTTTGCTTTTTTACATAATTGAATCGGAGTGAAAGTATCACCCCTGTTGATCAAACAAACTTTCATTATCCTTTGGTCGAGGAAATTATTAAATTTTTCTTTAGAACTAAAGTCTTTTCTATGACTAATTATGTCATCGCAAGAATTATTTTTGCAGTGCACGCACTCATCACAAACATCATCACATTGAGTAACGATCTTGATTTTTAAACGAGGATTCTTCCAAATAACTTTGGCAACCTTGTGATACGAGTGTTGATAAGGATGCGGCTTAAGTTCTTCTCTTCTGCCGAAACTCCTTATAATATCGTAGAAATGGTGGATCCTTAATTTCACAATGCTTAGCAAAAAATTTTATTCTGCTTAACTAGCAACTATACGCAACATTTTCGTAAAGCTATTTTGATTTTAGCAAAAAGCTTAATTTTCTTCAAACAAAGCGCTTTGCTCCGTTCCACCACGGAGGAATCAAGGCCCACTTCGAGAGTGGATTGTTAACCTACTTCCGAAGAGTAGCTCTGTTACTTTTTAAAAAATACTTGCGAATTTTAATTAAGGCAATAATGCCGGGCATTCCCAGAATCGGGGCAATGATAAACACATAATTAAAACCAAATTTATCAGCAACAAATCCACTCACCAGGGCAGCGCTTGCGGCCATTAATCCATTCGCTGACGAATTAAAACTCCATTCAAATGCTTCCCGACCTTTATCCAAACTCCGAGCGAAAAGCCCCCGCCAAGCGGGATATGATATTGCCACCATCAAACCACTAAAAAATTGGATAAAGTAAACTTGCCAAACACTGTTCACCCAAATGTAAAGAACAGGCAGAAGTGATATTACAGTATAACCAACTAATAGATATTTATATTCATCAGCGTTGCCTTTCGTTTTATCAAAATATTTTGCCATAACCAAAGAAAAAAGATTGGCGATAAGCAAATTTATCGCCAAGGCGATACCAACTACTTTTAAATTGCCTCCGTCAATTTTTTCCACCACAAAAACAGAAAAAATTGGCGATAAAAGGCTTATTCCGTACAGTGAAAATACATCCAATAATGTCAGTAATTTTATTTTTGTGTTCATAGTTCTTTTTTGTATTTTTTTAATTCTAGCAAAAGGCTTAATTTTCTTCAATGAAAAAACACTTTCATCATCTTATTCTCCAACAATCTTGCCACTTTTTACAGCAACCACCTTGCCAACAAGTTTAATCTCGCTTCCTTTAACCACAATTCCATCACCATCATTACAAGCGTAAATCATAGATTTACTTTTTTTAGAATACTCCAATACTTTATCAAACCATTCTTTTCTTTGATTTAAATGGGCAAAAAACTCAAAATCTACCAATCCCAGTGAGCTTAAATCTTTTATCTCAATAACATTTTCATCATAACCCTTGATCTTGACAATATTAATAGTCTTGGACATTAAAATACTTCCCGCGCTCACTCCAATTAATACTCCTCCTTTTTTTCACAAAGTTTTGAATGATCAGAATAAACTTTCTTTTTTTCAAAAGATGAAGAAAATGAAAGGTATTT
>CBDUUX010000015.1:0-11312 GCA_965370515.1 uncultured bacterium | reverse complement strand
AAAAAAACTGACTTAATCTCCGCAGCTATTTTAAAAATTTTGAAAGGCCATTTTTTCTTTAAAAAAACCATAAAACACGGTCTTTTCTTAAAAGCAGCTAGAAAAACACTGCCTTTCGGTGTTTACCCTATTAATAGGCATTACATTATCAAGCCAGTCTTTTATGGGCCACTATTTATCAGGAGAAATCATCATTTGCTAAAGAAAGATAATGGGTGTTTTTTCCCATTCTTCACGAGAACTTATTAAGGCCAGTGGTTGTCTAAAACACCATTCTTCTTTAATTAAGATCAAGTTTCCCTAAAAAGATTGTTGAAAAGCCCTCAAAAAGAAGCTTATAATACTTTTTCTCTAGGACAGTCTTGCTTATTATCAAAAATAGACAGTTCTTTCATTTTTTTACTCTCATAAGAATCAGTTCTTTTTTTGACCCTATAACTTATAGTCTATCTCCTATGCTACATTCTGTAGATTTATTCTTGTTTTTTTCACCTTATTTACTATAAGGTTATTTTCAGAATATTGAGAAATAAATATCAAGAATTGTCGTCCAAATATATTGAACTATCCATTGATTCATAAAATGCCTGTTGATGGGCCTTCTCTAAATAATCATATCCTAAAATACCTAAAATGATGCCTTCATGCTCAGATATATCTATAAGATGTTATTACCCAAAAGAATACCCTCTTTATTGGCCTTAAGTATATCAATATAATAGGATCTATAATCTTAAAGAACTTTTATACTCGTCAAAGTTCTCTAGCGCCGCCGCTGTTCCTTTAATAGTGCAAAGCAAAGGATCTTGAGCAACATGGAAAGATACCCCAATCTGTCTTGTTAAGAATTTATCTAGGTTGTTTAACATTGCTGTTCCGCCAGAAAGAATGATTCCCCGATCAACGATATCTGCCACCAATTCCGGTGGAGTCTTTTCCAAGACCCCCCGAACAGCACCCAAGATCTCTGCCAAAGGCTCTTTCATTGCCTCATTGACCTGAGTTGAGGTAAGTTCTGCTTTCCGGGGCAAACCACTAATTAAGTCTCTCCCTCTAATATTCATTTTCTTTTCTTTACTCTTCGGCAAGGCTGTTCCAATCTCAATTTTTATTTTCTCCGCAGTTTGATCCCCAACCACCATATTATGAACTTTTTTAAGCCAGTTAATAATTGCCTCATCTAGTTTATTCCCAGCTACCCGAACACTTTTATGAACCACTACCCCGCCCAAAGCAATTACCGCCGCTTCACAAGCTCCTCCTCCAATATCCACAATCATATTCCCCACGGCATTACTAATAGGAATACCCGCTCCAATCGCTGCCGCCAAGGGAGAGTCAATAAGATAGGCAACCCGAGCCCCGGCGCTTAAAGTAGCGTCTAAAACCGCTCTTTGCTCTACCTGGGTCACTCCCGTAGGCACACAAACCATCACTTCGGGCTTAAAAAAACTCAGTAGGCCCCCACCGGTTTGGCGCATAAACCATCTGAGCATTGACTCAGTTACCTGGTAATCAGCAATTACTCCTTCGCGCATGGGGCGAGTGACCTCAATATATTCTGGAGTCCGACCCAACATTTCCTTAGCTTCCTTGCCAACTGCCAATACTCTTCGCTCCTCTAAAGTAACCGCAACTACAGTGGGCTCGTTAATAATCAAGCCTTTGCCCACTTCCCACACCAAAGAATTAGCGGTACCTAAATCAATTGCTAGCTGCTTACTTAGAGCCATTTTGATATATTATGGACTGTTTAGATAATAATCTTTTTCTTTTTCTTAATCATTATACACTAAACCCTAAACTCTAAACTCTAAACCCTAAACTCTAAACCCTAAGTTCAAGCAAATATGATAGAATAAAAGCTCAAGCTTTCAAATGATTAAAAAACTGAAAAAAATGTTTAAAAAGAGTTGGAAGAAAAAAATGAAGAATTTCAAGCCGGCAATGGTTATTGCGGCAGTTTTAGCCTTTGTAATCGCCGGCACCACCCTGGTTTCTCTTTTTATTAGGGGCTACCGGACTGATTTAAAAAAGGGAGGCTTTTTTCCTACCGGCTTACTCGCTGCTACTTCTTTGCCTAAGGGGGCTTTAGTTTACATTGACGACAAACTAGTGACTGCTAGCGATGATACGATTAACCTTTCTCCAGGCGAATACCAGTTAAAATTAATTAAAGACGGGTATTTGCCTTGGGAAAAGAAAGCAACTATTAAAAAAGAGGTGGTATTCCAAACCGATGCTCATCTTTTTCGCTCTGCTCCCGACCTTAGCACTCTGACCAATACCGGAGCTATTAACCCCACTCTATCTCCAGACGGAGGAAGAATTGCTTACGCTGTTGCTTCCGCCTCAGCCGAAATAAAAAACGGCCTCTGGATTTCCCAGATTGACCAGGGGGGCTTGAATCTATTTCGAAGCAATAGTCGCCAGCTAGTCGCTCCGGTGAGCTTTTTAGACTGGACTAGGGCAGTTTTAGTTTGGAACCCTGATTCCACCGAAGTACTCGCCATTTTCGGTCCCCTAGAAAACCCTTCCTCGGTCTACCGCCTACCTGCCGATCGCCTCACCCCCGCCGATCAACTGAGAAACGAAGTACTCCAGCTCTCCTTTACTTTAGACGAGTGGCAAACTCAAAGAGAAAAACAACTGGAAATAGATTTAAGGAAACTTCCCCCAAAGCTAGCTCAAATTGCTAGCCAATCAGCTCAGTTAGTTACCTACTCTCTTGACCAGAAAAAGATATTTTACCTGGCAACCCAAGAAGCCGATATTCCTCAAAACCTTCTTCCCCACCCTCCCGCTCGCTCAAACGAAGGGGAAGAAAGAAACATTAAGCCCGGCAGAGTATATGTTTACAATCTAGAACAAGACACTAACTTTTATGTTTTAGAAGCCGAAAAAATTAATCTTAATTTGGAAAAAATAACTAATCGAGAAAACTTAATAGAATGGTACCTTTCCCAAACCCAAGCTCCTCTTTACTGGCTGTCTACCAGCAATCACTTAGTCTTTTTAGAAGAAGAACAAGTAAAAGTAATTGAAGCTGATGCCACCAACAAACAAACTGTTTTTGCCGGCCCTTTTGAAAATGGATATGTTTTTCCTTCCCCCGACGGCAGCAAACTAATCGTCCTTACTTCCCTTCACCCCAGCTTGCCTGCCAACCTTTATGGCGTAACAATAAAATAATCACCAATTTTCATCCGGCATTATATTTAGGTATAATCTCTTAAGAGTTCCCGTAGCTTAATGGATAGAGCAGTCGCCTCCCCCGCCTGCAATGCCTTGAGCTGACAAGCCGCTATAGCTTAATGGAAAGAGCAGCCGCCTCCTAAGCGGCAGATGGAGGTTCGATTCCTCCTAGCGGCACAGCGAATGGCGGGCACGGTAAGCGACAGATAAAGGTTCGATTCCTCTCGGGAGCACATCCTTTTTGATATAATATAAAACATGTCTATCAAAGAAAGATGTCCTAATGATATTTTCTTAATGTCAACCTTAGGCGGTCTTTTAAAGGCAAAGCCTCTGCCTTCATCTGATTCTCTCATGCAGGTGCTAGGAGACTTGCCCCTAATAAGAGGAAATAATGGCTTGTTGGAAGTTGGAGACTGGGGTCACGGCCGAAGCAGCGAAGGATCAGCTATCTTAAATTGGGGAAAAGATAATGTAGTAAAAGTTCCAGTGGGAAAGTATCGCCGAGATCCCCTTCTCCAAGCCCGAGAAAAAAGAGACACAATCCAATCTCTAAGATCAGTTTCTCCTCCCACTCAAGTCTTTTTAGCCAGAGTTCAAGGAGAAATAAAGCCAATTACCATTCAAAGAAAAATTAAAGGGAAGCCTGCTTGCAAAGCTCCTTTGGCTGACCTTCTTAAACTCCAAACCCTAACTGACTTGAGTCAGATTTTAAAAGAGAAAAAGAAATTATTTTTAGAAAAAGAACTATATGACCTTTGTGGGCAAAGATTTAAAACCCGCCTTTGTTTCCTAGTTCTTGGCTTCTCGCCTTTTTTCTCAGATAATATTATGGTCGAAAACGGAGGAAGTGCCTACTTGGTAGATAATGTTCCAGATGGAGCTCCTCAACTTTTAAAAGGAAGAAGTAGACTAAAAAAGTTTTTTATTTTCGCTAAATTTACTGCTTCAGGACTTTCTGTTTCCTCTTTAATTATTCTCAGAAAAACATGGGATGGACTAAGTAGGCTGGAAAAACATTCTTCTCCAGAAAAGTCTTCTGGTTTAGCCCTTGAGGCTTAATAATCCTGAATCTCGTCCTCTTTAAACCAAAGCTCAATTTCTAGTTTTGCTTCTTCTGGTTTACCCGAAGCGTGAATGAGGTTGCGAACAGATCTTCTTTCGGTGTCCGCTGCAAAAGGAGAATCAAAGCTATAATCCCCTCTTATTGTCCCCGGAAGAGCCTTGTCAGGAAAAGTTGAACCAACTATTTTACGCACAATTTCCACCGCATGAGGCCCCTCCCAAATCATCGCCAGCACTGGTCCCTGGGTTAAGTAGTTTACATTCCATTTTTGGACCAACTTCCCTATTTCTTTGGCTTCCATAGTTCCTAACTCTTCGTTAGGGTCCTTACCATGTTCTTGATAAAAGCCTAAAGTTTTTTTTCCCACCTTTTCAAACCATTCTTCATTAGCGCCATAATGCTTAAAAGCCAAATCATCAGGAATTACCAATAACTTACAAGCAATCATTTTTAAACCAACCTTTTCAAAGCGAGAAATTATCTCCCCAATCAACTGTCTCCTTACTCCATCCGGCTTAACCAAAACTAAAGTTTGCTCACTCAAAGGTGATTTTTTGCTTTTACTCATTTGCTTTAAATAATACCATTAGAAGCAAAAAAACAACAAGGGGCTTTTTCAAGTTATAATATTAATCCATGACTGATAAAAAACTAGTAGCCCAAATTCTGAAAAACAACCCCCTGGCGATTAAAAGCTTTTACTCCCGGCACCAACCTAAGTTAACTAGTTTTGTTAAGGGCAAAATAGACAACCCCGAAGATGTTGAAGAAATAGTCCAAGATGCTTTTTGGGGAGTTTTAAACTCACTTCCTAACTTCAAATTTAACTCCTCCCTTTATACCTATCTGGTGAGCATTGCCAAGCACGAAATTGCTGATTATTATCGTAAAAAAAGAATTAAAACAGTTCTTTTTTCCCACTTTCCTTTTTTAGAAACTCTCGCTACAAAAGCTCTCGGTCCAGAAGAAGAGGCTTTAAAAAAAGAGTTAAAAGAAGAAATCTTAAAAATCTTAAAGCGCCTGCCCTCGCGCTACCAAAAACTTTTAAGGCTAAAATATCTAGAAGAACATTCAGTTAAAGAAATTGCCCTAAAGCTAGCTTCTAGCCCCAAGGCAGTTGAATCAGCTTTAACTAGGGCCAGAAAGACATTTCGCCGCGAAGGAAAAAGAAAGGAGGTGACGACTAAATAGATACTGATGAAAAAAATATTGCGCCTGGCTTTTCTAATTTTAGTTAAAGAGGCTTATTTGCTTTTTAAAAATCTTTTGGGGCTTATTTATCATCCTTACCTAACTTTAAAAAAAATAAAAGCCAAAAAAGACTTTTCTCAAACTACTTTAATTCTTTTGAGCTTAATTACCCCTCTTTTTCTTACTCTTTGTCTTAGTTTAATCTATTTAGTTCTTAAAGCTTGGATAAATATCTCTCCCCCCTCTTCACTAGTTATTCTTCTTAAACTCACTGATCTTAGTAGTCTAATTTTTTTACTCATTGGCTTAATTTATCTCATCTTTTGGACTCATCAAGTACTTAAAACCAATCACTTTTATCCCAAAGGAGACAAGCTAACTTACCCTAAAGGAGGTAAAAGTGTCATCTGAGCATATCCGTAACTGGCGCCGCAAAATCAGGCTAAACCCTAATAGGGCACTGGCTGGAGTCAAAGAAATTATGGATGGAAAAAATCCCCACAAACACAATCTGGCTGAAGCAATAGCTATCGCCCAAGGAGAAATAGTTATTTACCCGAAGGCCCGATCACCGCTCCCCGCAGATTCTTCAGATCAATAAATTCTTGAGCCGTTTTTTTAACTTGGGCAAAAGTAATCTCTCTCCCTTTTTTAAGAACATATTCTGGAGTAATTACCTTGCCCTGAGTTAGCCAACCATTATTAAGCATTCCAGCAATTTTTAAGGGGCTTTCAATAGAAATCAAAAAACGCCCATCAAGCATACTGTTAGCTCGGTTAAACTCCTCTTTTTTTAAGTTTTTCTTAATTTTAATAAACTCCTTTTTAACCAAATCAATCGCCTGCTTGGCCACTTCATTTTTTACTCCAGCCACAGCTCCTAAATAGCCGCTGGATAAATTATACCCTTGGAAAGAATAGACATAATAGGCCCAACCCCTTTTTTCCCTAATTGACTCCCAAAGCCGGGAACTCATTCCTACACCCAAAATAGCCACTAAAACTCCCAACGGCCATTTTCTCTCATCAGTAACGGTTACACTAGGCAAACCCAAAATAAAGTGGGTCTGTTCGGTTTTTTGTTTTTTCCAAAAAATTTCTTCCTTTTTAGGCTGAGGGGTAATTAAAACTTTTTCTTTTTTCCCTCCCCGAATTCGACTATAATATCTTTTTACCGCTTCTTTCGTTTTGGTTAAATCAAGAATAGCACCCACAATGGCTAAACTCATCTGGGGCGCCCGATACCATTCTTTTTTGAAACTAATAAAGTCTTTGGCTTTAACTGAAAGAATATCTTCTTTTTTACCAATAATCGGTCGGCCTAAAGGATTATTGCCAAAAAGCTGTTCTTCAAAAAGATCTCCCACCTTATCCATGGGCCGATCTTCATACATATTTAACTCCTCAATAATCACTCCCCGTTCAATTCCAATTTCTTCCTGTTTTAGCAAGGCCCTGGTTAGCATTTGGGAAATAACCTCCAAAACCAGCTTTAAATGTTGAGGGGCAACCCTAATCCAATAAGCAGTCCTCCCTTTGCCCGTGGAAGCATTATAAACAGCCCCTATTTGATCCAAGGCTTTGGCTAATTTTTTAGCGCTCGGCCATTTTTCGGTTCCTTTAAAAGCCATATGCTCTAAAAAATGAGCCAAGCCATAGTTTCCTTTTTTCTCATGCTTAGAACCCGCCCGAATCACTAACTCCACCGCCACAGAACTGGCTTCTTTTTGAGGAACCAAAAAAACATTTAATCCATTTTTTAAAGTAAACTGGGTAATTTTCATTAATGGAAATTATACACTACTTAACTTGCCAATTGGATAGTAAAATATCCAAAAAGTTTTTGCTGCTATTCCCCTCCCAAGAAGCAAGTAATTTCGCCAAGTCCAGCTCGTCAATTAGACCGGCTGAGTCGCAGTTTAAATTGCCCAAAGCCTGATTCGGGCATTCAGGCTCAGTGGTAGGGGTAGCCGTGAGAACTGGCGGTTGACCTAGATCAACAATTAGCTGAGCGATCTGTTTTTGCCATTGATCCAAATCTTGAGGACTAATCCTTTGTTGAACTAAATCACCATAATTTCGACCATAAACGGTAGCAGTTGTTTTAATATTATCAAGTAATTGTTGAGCCTGAGTCTTTTTTTGGTTATTGCCTGAAAGAGCAATCGCTTGCCTTAAAGTATAAAAGTAGCGGGTATCATCAATCCCCTCCCGCATTCCTACAAACCGCAACGCGGGAAGAGGGTTGCCATTATCGTATTTGTCTGGATAAGCATATAAAACATCACCCCTGTTTTCACTCCCATCGGCATCAGTATAAGCATCTCCCTCTAAGTGCTGGTAAGCCCAAGGGGAATTGCCTCTTAAGGGTAAAATCCATAGAAATAAACCACTATCAATTCGGTGGTCATAAGGGCTAATTTGGGCTACATGGTAAGCCCGGTTGATATATAAATAGCCAATATCCCCGGTCTCTTCTAAGTGCTGTCTGATAATCTCGGGCGCATTAGGATAGGTCATTCCAAAGGTATCGGTGTTGGCATTATAAGCATGAACCTGAATGTATTCTGTGTAAGGCTTGCCATATTCATCTAAAACATCCTGCCATCCGGTTCGGGACCCTTTGGTGTACCAGCGATTAAATGATATTGAAAGCAATATTTTTGCTCCCGGCAAAGCCTTTTGGATCACGTTATAACTATTTCTTAAAGCCCTTCTTTTTCTGCAAAGCGGACTGCACGGCTGAATATCATTTTCACAAATCACCGTACAGCCCTCTGGATATTCCTCCTCAACTTTATCCTGAAAAGCCTCATCTTCAACCATCAGGTGAAACTCGGGGATGCCGTGTTTTACTCTTAAAGCATCAATTTCTCTTGAAAGTTCAACATTGCCCTGAGTGCCTAAACACATAAAAAACATCGGCTGATCACCTAGTCCTGCTCTTTTGACTTCCTCTAAAAAAACGTCCAAATAACTGGTATCTCCATTATAAGTATAAGAGCGGCCACTAATGGTTTGTAAACCATACTTCTTCATTAATGAAAAATCAGCTTGCAAAGCTTTGCGAAAATTTTCAATAGTGGTTAAATCCCCCTGCTTATAGTTCCAAATATTTTCCGGCGGCGGATGATACCAAAAACCAACGGATTTTTCTGGGTTAGTAAGTAAAATGGCCGGCGAAACCGTTACTTCCAGAGGAATGGTTTTAGCCAAACCACCACTGGGTTTAATTTGAATATCGCCCCGATATACTCCCGGCTGAGTATTTTGATTAGTTTTAATCGTAATCCACCACTGCTTGCTAGTTCTTGCCGGCACATCAAACTCCCCGTCATTAATCCAGCCTTGAGTGTAGGGAATTAAAGGATCAGGCCGAGGGACTAAACTATTTTTATCCCACCTATTTAAGCGCTTCTCAATTATTTTGACCACGTTAATCTCAATATTGTCTTGAGAAAATGATTGATTATTGTTATTGGTTAAAACGGGAATAGTTACCTCCACATTATCTAAAGCACTAGCACCAGAATTGTAAATAGCAAAAGTGGTTGACTCTAATTCCTGCCGAGAGGTAAAAATCCTTAGTTTGTTAGCGGCTTGGATTTCCACGCTGTTCGGAACTGTGTCCGAGAGAATATAATTTTCATCAAAAGGATGGCGGGCAAAAAGAGTGTACTCGGCCGCCAAAACTACATCAGGGGAAGACAGCAAGCAAGCAAAACCAAGCAGAAAGAACATAACTACTTTTTTCACTAAACCATTTTACTCAACTTTCCAGTTACTTAGCAAGTCAGTTAGTTTCGCCAAACTATTTCCCGCCCAAGAAGGAAGCAACTTAGCCAAATCCAGCTCATCAATTAGCCCTCCTGAATCACAGTTTAAGTTGCCTAGAGCTTGATTAGGACAGTGGGGCCCTGGGGTTGGAGTAGCAGTAGGATTAGGTAAGTTATCTCCTGGGCAATTGGTTTTGCTGTTCCAAGGAGAACCGCAAAGACCAATCTTGCTGGTGTCTATTTGTTCAAAACCTAAGGCAAAAGCTGGAGAATCAGATTGAAGACGATAATTGTGATTTGCCCGGTCTACGAACAGGGGGTCAGCAATGATTGAGTTTTGGTCATAAGCCCTGTTGTCTTCAGCTTGCCATTCAGCCAGGGTGAGCTCCGAACCATTCCTACCCAACTGCACTGAATACGCACCGCCAGGATGATAGAACAGATTGTGGTTTATTTCTGTCATCTGGTTAGATCGCCAACCATACCAATAATAGAGCCTATCACCGCCAGCAAGGTAAAAAATGTTCTTCCTAATGGTGTAGCGGTAGCCCTCCGGAACTGAATACAAATGGGTTGGTTTTCCCTTACGCTCGGCGAGGTTATCCGCAAAGATATTATTCTCTATGGTGTTGTACTCACCCTTAAGGGTGAGGCTGTTACCACCGCCGATAAGACCATAAACAATGTTGTTTTTCACTGTCCAATAACAGGCGTCATTGTCCAAATAAATACCCGTTGCGGCCTTCGATCTTGGAGAGCCTGACTCTAAATCGTGGATAAGATTGTTATCAAAAACATTACCCTTACCACTGCCCTGGGTATAAAAAGCACCTCCGTCATTCGCGTCCTCCATTACTTGTGATATATCATTGTAGGCAACGTAGTTGTTTCGGTTATGTAGATAGTCCCAACAAACAGGGCAAGGAGCCACCTCTGCGGCTATGGTATCCCATCCTGCACTTGTTATGTTAATACCCATATATGGCCAACGCTCAATTTTATTATGCACAATAGTGTTATCACCGCTATTGCTTAAGTTGACAGCAGCTTTATGAGGACCCACTCCCACCCAAAGCTGGGTACCGTCAGCATATTCCGAGTACCCGTTATAAAAATAGTTATTTGAAATAACATTGTTCTTGTTAACATATCTTATGTCGTCCTCCCCAAGGCCTATCAATCGTATACCAGTCTCTCCAATGTTTTCTATTTGATTACCATAGATAGTATTATTCTGGGCACTTTCATTCAATGTTATCCCATTATGGCCGGAGTTTTTTATCGTGCAATATTCCATAGAAATGTTGTTTGTGTTTTCTAAATATACTAAACCGTCTCGCAAGGGTGTGGGGTCATCTTTCTGGAATGCCTCATCCTGGTCTCCCAACATAAAGGTTATACCTCTAAAACGAATGTTTTCTGCTTGGCTTCCCCCTATAGAGTCACCTTTCACCTCAATAATCCGTCGCATCTTGGGGGCGACGATTTCCTGGCTCCCGATGGGTGTGCGCCTGGGCCAGTAGTAAAGGTAGTTAGAAGACTGATCTAGATAATACTCTCCGGCCTCATCTAGAAAATCCAGCGAACCTCTGAGACGGTAACGATCACCCACCCGAAGGGGATGCCAAGTACCCCACCTTTGCACGGTAATCTTATTATCACTTCGATTAATATCGAGAATCGGAAGAGTAAATGAACGCCATTCTGTATAGCCAGGTCCCCCGGTTATTACATGGACCTGTGCATCGCTGTCGTCAAAGTTTGGGATATCCTCGCTGGTATAGGTGAACCAAACCTCCCGTGGACAATCCCGACAACTCTCTTGCGCATCCACTATGTTCAACCATCCTGAGTTAGGATAACGAGCCATTGTAGATACTACCCCATTCTCCATTAAGGCGTAGAACTTCCAACTACCCACGTTGGCTTTCCAAATATTGGGCTTACCGGGAATATTGGCTGATTGCCAGTTAGTGATGGGTTGTCCGCCAATGATGATTGGTTGTTCGTTAGGATAGTTTTTGTAGATGATTGTCTTGCCATTTCTCCCCGAGTCTTGGGAGTCAAAACTGATCGTACTATCA
>CBDUUX010000014.1:0-13437 GCA_965370515.1 uncultured bacterium | reverse complement strand
TCAATTCTGTCTTTTTCTTTAGTTTGGAAAGAAGGAATGGTTACTTTTTGATCGTTAACCTTAAGATGACCATGAACAACCAACTGGCGAGCAGTCCGGCGGGAAGGAACGAGGCCCATTCGGTAAACAACATTATCCAGTCTTGACTCCAAAAGGAAAACTAGATTGTTTTTCATCTCTCCTCCTATTTTTTCTGCTTTAAAATAGTAGTTTTTTAATTGTTTTTCAGTCACCCCATAAAATCTTTTAATTTTCTGTTTTCCCCTTAGTTCAGTGCCATAATCAGAAAGCCGCCTCCCACTTTTTAAACCATGAACTCCGGGAGCAACCGGACCTTTTTTCTCAAGAGGACATTTGGGAGAAAAACAACGCTCTCCCTTTAAAAAAAGTTTAGTTTTCTCCCGACGACATAACCGGCATTTTTGGGCTATTAAAGCCATTTTATACCCTTCTCCTTTTGGGTGGTCGAGGGCCATTGTGAGGAATGGGGGTGATGTCAGAAATAGACAATAAGTCTACTTCTCTTTTAGCTCCTAAAATTTTCAAAGCTGCATCCCGACCGGGACCAGGGCCCTTGATATAAACTTCGATCTTCCTAATTCCCAACTTTTTTATTAATTCAATCGCCGAATCTAAGGTGCTATTGGCTGCATAAGGAGTGGACTTTCTCGTTCCCTTAAAGCCCAAGCGACCACAAGATGTCCAGCCCAAAGGCCGACTCTTCTCATCAGTAATCGTCACTAAAGTATTGTTGAAAGAAGCGCTAATATAAACTTTGCCTTCTCCGCTAAAAGAACGGACTTCTTTTTTATTTTGTTTGTTCATTTTAATTTATTTTATCAATTTATTTTTTCCCCAGGGCAGCTTTTTGCTGAGACTCAATTTTAGCCCACATTTCCTTAGTTAAAGCTCCCACTGTCTTTTTCTTGCCTTTTTTAGTACGAGCATTGGTTCTGGTGCGCTGGCCCCTCACCGGCAAATTTAAAATATGGCGAATGCCCCGATAGCAACGGATCGCTTTTAGCCTTTCTAAATCAGATCTTATTTCCGCTCGCAAGTCTCCTTCGGTTTTAAATCTCACTAAAGCAGATAAAATAGCGCTAATTTCTTCAGAGGTCAGCTTCTCTGCCCGCTTATCCGGATCTAGCTCGGCTACTTTAATTAGCTCTTTTACCCGATTGGGGCCAATACCATAAATCCTCGTTAAGGCAATTTCTAATCTTTCTTTATCCGGTATTTGCAAACTTCCAATTCTCATTGATTAACCTTGTCTTTGCTTATGACGGGCAATTTTACAAATAACAAAAAGCTTGCCCCGGCGCCGAACAATCTTGCAATCTCGACATCTTTTTTTAATACTCGCTTTAACTTTCATTCTTTTCCTTTACTTTTCCCGATAAGTAATCCTCCCCTTAGTGGGGTCATTAATATCTACCTCCACTTTTACCTTGTCTCCGGGCACAATTCTAATATAATTAAGCCTCATCCTACCGGAAAGATAGGCAAAAATCTCCTGGTCGTTTTCCAGTTTCACTCGAAAAGTGGTGTCTGGTAAAGACTTGACCACCAAACCATAAAAATCTTGTTTTTGACTACTATTATTAGGCATTTTCCCAAATAAACGGAGTTAATTCTTCCGCTCCCTTTTGACTCACTAAAATTGTCTTCTCAAAAAGTGCTGCTATTTTACCATCCTGGGCACTAATTGTCCACCCATCCGAACTAACTTCTATTTTCCCGCTCCCTTTAGTATAAATTACCTCTATCGCTAAAGCCATGCCTTCTTTCAAGAGAGGAGTATCTTTCCTCTCTTCTCTTAAAACGCCAGGAATATTGGGTATCTCATGCAAACTCTTGCCCACTCCATGACCAGTCAACTCGGCCACTACCTGAAAGCCGGCCCCTTCAATCACTGCTTGAATTGCAGCTGAAATATCCCCCACATAATTACCCACCTTGGCAGCTTTAATTGCTTCCTGAAGAGCCATTTTCCCCGCTTGAAGAAATTTAGTTGTTTCTAAACTTTTCACTTTTAACTTTTCTCCGCCAGCTGGCGGATTAACTTTTATAGTATAAGCCATATCCACATGCCAACCTTCAAAAATAAGGCCCAGATCCAAGCTAACTAAGTCTCCTACCCCAATAATCTTCTTGTCAGGCACTCCGTGAACCACTCCTTTATTAAGATTAAGACAGGTTGCCCACCGGTAATTTCGAACTGTTTTAAAAGAAGCTTGGAGGCCTTCCTTGACAAGCAAGTCCTCGGCTTTTTGATTAACTTCAACCAAACTTACCCCAGGTTTAATTTCCTTTAAAGTCTCCTGAAAAATAGCGCTCAACTTCTTTCCTCCAGCCCGCAAAGCCTGATTTCTATCCATTATTTTTTCACCCTTTTCTTAATTAAACCCAAGATTTCCTGATGAATAGACCCTACTTTTTGTTCTCCATCAATCTCGGCTAAAATTCCCTTTTTTTTGTAATAAACCAAAATCGGCCTAATTGTTTTTTCATAAGCAGCCAATCTACTGATAATCGCTTTCTTGCTCTCATCTTTTCTTTTTTGATGAGGATAAAAAACTTTGCCCTTAGCAGCCAGTTTTTCCCGACGGGCCATAATCACTTCCGGCCTAACTTTAAGGTGAATCACAGAATCTAATTTTTCTCCCTGCTTAACTAAAAATTCATCAAGCAATGCTGGTTGATCTGGCAAGCGAGGAAAGCCATCAATAATAAAGCCCTCTTTAAAAGACTTCTTTAGAACTGGTTCTAAAATAAGAAAAGTGATCTCAGTCGGAACCCAAAGCCCCTGAATAACATAACTTTTAGCCGCAAGGCCAACTTTACTCTTGCCATCAATCTCCTGGCGAAACAGCGCTCCCATCGAAATATGTTTTAAACCAAACTTTTTGGCCAATAACTTGGCCTGAGTCCCCTTGCCTCCTCCCGAAGGGCCAACGATAACTAGGTATAAAGGTTTTTTGTTCATTTTAAAAATAATTTTGATAACGCCAGGTTTGAACTAAATTTTCTAAAAGTCGATGCAGTTCTAAAACCACGGAAACGACAATTAAAATTCCCGTTCCCCCTAAAGAAACGGTAGAAAGATTAGTCGCTCTCTGACTTAGGGCCGGCAAAATTGCAATCACTCCCAAAAAAAGGGCACCGGCGGCAGTTACCCGGGAAAGGAGATAGTTAAGCTTCTTTTCCGTGCTTACTCCTGGCCTCACTCCGGGAATGAAACCTCCGGATTTGCGCAAATTCTCGGCCACTTCTTTAGGGTTGAAAACAACGGTGGTGTACAAATAGGCAAAGGCGACCACAAAAATAAAGTAAAAAAAGCTATAGCCAAAACTGTTAATTGCAAAAAGACTAGTCATTTTTTCTCCAAACCCCGCCAAACCCCCTACCTTAACTTGGCCTAAAAAACGCCCCAAAAGCTGAGGCAAAGAAACCAAGGAAAGGGCAAAAATGATCGGCATTACCCCGGCGCTATTAATTTTTAAAGGTAAGTAACTTTCCTGACTTGTCGGCCCCCTTTTGGACCGACGGGCGTAGCGAATGGGAACCTTTAAAAAAGCCTCATCCACAAAAGTAATCCCCGCAACTACTCCCAAGCTCATTAAGCCAAAAACTATTAAACCAAAAGTATTTTGTTCGGATGCTACCGATAGACTTTTAAATAAAGAGACTGGGTAGCGACTAACAATTCCCGAGAAAATGAGCAAAGAAATTCCATTGCCAATTCCATACTGATTAATTAGTTCTCCTAAAAATAAAAGCAGGGCGGTTCCCGCGGTCATGGTGAGCACAAAAGCAATCAAAGAGGGGAGAGAAAGATTGCCAATAATCGCCTGGCTTTTGAGTAAGGCATACATTCCAAATGACTGTAGAAGAGCCAGGGGAATAGTTGTTAGCCGAGTATACATTGCCAACTTCTGACGACCATATTCCCCTTCTTCACGAAGCTGTTTTATCGCTGGGAAAACGAATCCTAAGAGCTGAAACATTACTGAGGCATTAATATAGGGGGTAATTCCTAAAGCGGCAATAGAAAAATTAGCTAAAGTACCCCCAGAAAACATGTCCAGTAAAGCCAGAAATTGGTTTTGGGCAAAAAAAGACTGTAAAACTTCTGTATTCACCCCAGGAGCGGGAATATGGACTATCAATCGATAAACTAATAAGATTAATAAAGTAAAAATAAGCTTTTTTCTGACCTGAGGAATTCGCCAAGAATCAAGATAAATTTTGACACCCGAGAAGATCTTTTTTTTCATTTACTAACCTTGCCCCCAGCCTTAATAATTTTTTGGCTGGCTTGGGCAGAGCAAGGCAGGCTAACAATTAGTTTTTTTTCTAAACTACCGGTTGCCAAAATTTTTACTTTTGTTTTCTTTAAGCCCAGTAAACCCTTCTTTTCCAAAGAAACAAGGTTAACCGTTTCTCCATCTTGATAGTATCGATTAAGTTGGTCTAGACTTACCGCCAAAGCCCCTTTTCTTGCCTTTAACCTTCCCTTTCCCCGCCATAAAGGCAGTCTCTTTAACCAAGATTTTTTAATTTTACCACCATCAAAAGTCAGCTTTACTTTTCCCCGAGCTTTGCGTCCTTTGCTCCCCCGACCGGCAGTATGCCCCCCTTTTCCCGAACCATAACCCCGGCCAACCCGCTTTAATCTTCGCTTGACCTTGGTAACAGGCAATGAACTAAGACTAATCATATTCTTAAAGTTTCAAAACCTTTAAAAACTGCTTGAACATTAGCATTCTTATTAGAAGAACCCAGGACCTTGGCAGTTAAATTATCAATTCCCGCCGCTTTGGCGATGGAGCGAATAACGCTGCCAGCAATTAAACCAGAACCCGCTCTTCCCGGCCGAAGAATAACTTTTGCCCCCTTAAACTTACTAGTAAAAGAATGAGGAAGGGCCTGGTTAACCAAAGGAAGTTGAATAACCGCTTTTCGGGCTTTTTTCATCGCTTTTTTAATAGCCGAAGGAACATTCTTGGCCCGAGCTAAAGCAAAACCAACCTTGCCCTTGCGATCTCCCACTACCACTAAAACAGTAAAGGCAATTTGATTCCCTCCTTTAGTTTTTTTAGAGGTTCTTTTAATCTCTAAAATCTTTTCTAACCAGTCGCCCTCAATTGGTCTTCCTCTTTTTTGATAATTCATTTTTATTTTTTAAAACTTTAATCCTCCCTTACGAGCTCCTTCGGCCAAGGCCTTGACCCGACCATGATAGTGATAGCCGGAACGATCAAAAACTACTTTTTTAACTCCTAGTTTTAAGGCCTTTTTAGCCAACTCTTCTCCGGTCGAAAAAGCGACCTTAGTTTTAGTTAATTCCTTTTTAAAAATTAAATTCTTGCTAAAAACAGTAACCAGGGTTTTTCCGGTTGGCAAATCAACAATTTGAGCCAAGATATGCCGATTAGAACGAGAAACAACTATTTTTCTTCCTCGCCCGTCTTGTCTTTTCTTCCCCCTTATTTTTTTAACTCTTCTTGACTTGGTTTTATTCATTTTTAGGCTATTATTAGGCTACCCCTGCCTTAGCAATTTTACCTGGTTTTAACTTAATTTCTTCATCCGAATAGCGAACCCCTTTGCCATGATAAGCATCAGGGGGGCTAACTTTTCTTAGAGTAGCGGCAAAAAGCCCCACTCTTTGTCGATCCACTCCCCGAACTTTAATTTTGTTTTCCTCTGTGCTTACCTGCAGACCTTCAAGAACATCTACGATCACCGGATGGGAATAGCCCAAAGTTAGGGTAAGTTGATTATCTTTTAAATCTACCTTATAACCAGTGCCAACAACCTCTAACTGCTTTTCCCAGCCTTCAACCACTCCGGAAACCGCGTTGTCCAGCAAACTTCTTACCGTCCCATGATTAGACCGAGTCTTTTTGTCTTGCCGCCAACGAGTAACTTTTAAAGTATTTTCCTCTTCTTCCACCTTAATCCCATCGGGAATAGCTACTTTTACCTCTCCCAAAGGGCCTTTAACCAAGGCCTGATCTTTTTCCAAACTAACCTTGACTTGAGGTAAAATTAAAACCGGTTGTTTGCCAATTTTAGACATTTTTTTACCAAATAACAGCAATAACTTCACCACCTAAATTTTGTTTTCGGGCCTGACTCCCTCTCATTATCCCTTGAGGAGTAGAAATAATTACTAGGCCTTTAGGAGTTGAAGGATAAGGAATTTCCCCAGTCTTAGCATAGTATCTTCTTCCCGGTTTAGAATAAAGCTTTAGGTCCCAAAAGGGCTTTTCTTTTTTACTAATTAAACCAACTTCTAAATCAGAAAAATCTTTTCCCTTTTGTTTTTTGACCTCTACTGTAGCCAAAAAGCCGCTATCCACCAAAACTTTGGCCACCTCCTCCTTGATCTTTGAAAAAGGAGTAATTATCATAGACTTATCTGATAAATGGGCATTTTTTATTTGAACCAGAAAATTTCCTAAAGGATAATTATTCATTTTTTTACCAACTTGCCTTTCTCACTCCCGGCAGTAAACCATCCCGGGCTAACTTTCGAAAACAAAGACGACATAAACCAAAAAAGCGCATATAACCCCGAGGGCGCCCACAAATCTGACAACGATTGCGGTATCTTGTTTTATATCTTAATTTTTTTCCTTCGCGAACAATTTTTGCTTTAGAAGCCATTTTTTTCTTATCCTTTCTTGACTAAGGGCAAGCCCATCGCTAATAATAACTCCTTGGCCCAAACCTTATTTTTAGTAGAAGTAACCAAAGTAACCTCTACTCCTTTAATTCGCTTCACTCTTTCCACCGGTAAAGTGGGAAATACTGTTTGCTCCGGCAAACCTAAACTATAATTAGCTTGAGAGTCAAATTTAGTTTCGGACAAACCTCGAAAGTCTCGCAACCGAGGCAAAACTAACTTAAAAAGAATTTCCAAAAAATCATACATTCTTTTTCTTCGTAAAGTGACTTTTAAACCAACTATTTCTCCTGGTCTTAATTTAAAACCGGAAATGGCTTTTTTCGCTCGGCAAATCTTTGGTTTTTGACCGGTAATCAATCCTAATTGCTCGGCTAACTCATCAATTAAAGCCTGGTCATCTTTTTCTGCCGCTACCCCCATATGAACCACTACCCGCTCTACCCGGGGAACCATCATCAAATTGGTTATTTCCAGTTTCTTTTGTAAATCCGGTTTAATTTCTTTTTCCCAATCTTGCTTTAACATTTACTTTCCTTTCTTTTCTAACAAACCCTTACAGCGACGACAAATTCGATATTTCACTCCTGTTTTATCAATCAACCAACCGACCCGAGTAGGCTTTTGACACTTATTGCAAAAAATCGCCACCCGAGAAACGCCTAAAGGTTTTTCTAAATCAATAATTCCTCCCGGCTGATCTTTTCCTTTAGCTTTAATGTGTTTTTTAACAATATTAATTCCTCCCACTAAAACCTGGTCTTTCTTGTTAAAAACCTGGGTAACCTTGCCCTTTTTACCCTTGTCTTTACCAATTAAAATTACTACCCGATCACCCTTTTTAATTTTCTTAATCATTTTAAATTAACTCCTTCGCCATGGCAGCAATTTTAAGATAACCTCTTTCCTTTACTTCTCTCGCTACCGGTCCAATAATCCGGCTTCCCTTTGGCTCTCCTTGAGCCTCAACAATTACCGCGGCATTATCATCAAAGCGGATATAAGAACCGTCTGCTCGACGATAAGCTCTGCGAGTCCGAACAACTACTGCTTTTACTATTTCTCCTTTTTTAACCAAGCCCCGGGGAGTAGCTATTTTAACAGAAGCAACTACAATATCGCCCAAGCCACCCCATTTACGCTTCCAGCCCCCTTGGACTTGAATTACCTGGAGCTTTTTCGCTCCGCTATTATCAGCCAGTTTAAGCATTGATCTTAACTGAATCATTTTTCTACTATTTCAATAACTTTAAAGCGCTTTAATTTACTAAGCGGCCGACACTCTTCGATCTTTACCCAATCACCAAGCTTAGCTCCTTTTTCATTATGAGCATAAAACTTTTTCTTTTTTCTCATCACTTTACGGTAAAGAGGATGGGGCTTGACCCTCACGACCTCAACTACCACGGTTTTATTCATTTTGTCACTAATTACTTCTCCTCTAAATATCTTGCTCATTTTTTCCCCTTTAGTTGTTTTTCAACCATTATCGTTTTAATAACAGCAATTTCTTTTCTTAAATTCCGAGCCTTTTTAACATTTTTACCCTTGCCTTGAGCTTTACTCATGAGCTCCATAACTAAGTTTTTTTGCCGAGTTTTTAACTCAAGATTAAGTCCGGTTAATTTCTTGGTCCTTAAAAGCTCTTTTTCTTTTTTCTTCATTTAATTATCCCTGGCAACAATTTTAGTTTTAAAAGGTATTTTCTGAGCGGCTAAGCCCAAGGCTTCCCGAGCATCCTTTTCCGGCACTCCGCCAAGCTCAAAAAGAATCCTTCCCGGCTTCACTACCGCCACATAAGTGTCAACTTCTCCCTTGCCCGCTCCCATCGGGGCCCCGGGAGACTTTTTAGTAATTGGTTTGTCGGGAAATACCCTAATCCAAACCTTTCCTGATCTTTTTGTAAAACCAGTAATTACCCGACGAGCCGCCTCAATCTGATTACTCTTGAACCAACCCCTGTCTAAACTTTTAAGACCAAATTCGCCAAAAGCCAAAGTTGAGCCCCGATGGCTTTTGCCCCTCATCTTTCCCCTAAAACTTTTCCGGTATTTACTTTTTTTTGGAGCGAGCATTAGTCTTGCTCCCCTCGGTTAATATAAACTTTTATTCCCACATAGCCCGATCTGGTTAAAGCCGGAACCTCTGCATAATCAATTTCACTTCTTAAAGAACTTAAAGAAACTTTACCGGCAGAGTATTTTTCCGTTCTTGATATTTCCGCCCCATTAATTCGGCCCGCAAGAACAATTTTTACCCCAACAGCGCCAACAGCCATTATTCTTTCTAAAGACTTGGTCGCCACCCGCCGCGCCTGCATTCGATGCTGAAGCTGGTAAGCAATTCTTTGAGCAACCAAGCGAGCGGATAAGTCTGGGTTTTTAAACTCTTCAACTTCTAGCTCTAAATTTTTCTCTGGACTAGGAATTTTAACAATCTTCAAAAGCTCTCGCTTTAACTCCTCCAAGCTTTTTCCTCCCCGACCAATTACTAAACCAGGTCGAGAAACAAGGAGAATAATCTTAATTTTTTTATTCATCCGCTCAATTCGAACGGATACTAGTCCTGCCGATTCAATTCTTTTGCCCAAAAACATTCTAATCTTTAAGTCTTGAGAAATTAAACCGGGATACTTGTTTTTCGGCGCAAACCATTTGGACTCCCAATCTAAATTAGTGTTTCCCTTGGCTAACCGAAAAGCAATTGGGTGAGTTTTTTGACCCATCTATTTACCCTCTTCCTTTCCTATAACCACAACCCTTAAATGACTCATTCTTTTCTGCTTCAATCCTTGAGCAAATCGAGCTCCATGGGATTGATCCATTCTCTTCAGCCTTGGCCCCTCGCTGACAATAATTTCCTTAAACTTTAATTCTTCTTTGTTTAGGTTAAAATTATTCTCAGCATCAGCTAAAACTGTCTTAATTGCCTTTCTCAAAAGGGGGGCTCCTTTTTTGTTCCAAACTTTAAGCCGAGACAAAGCTTCCTTGGGAGTAAGGACCTTAACCGCATTGGCAACCAGCCTTAGTTTGCGAGGAGAAATATGTAAATATTTAACCTTAGTGGTGACAACCACTAGCTTTTCTTTCTTTTTCTTAGTTTTAACTTTTTTATTAGCCATTTTTTAAGTTTTTTCGACAATCCTTTTAACCATCCGGCCATGACCCCTAAAAGTTCTTGTTAAAGAAAACTCACCTAAACGATGACTAACCATTTCTTCGGTAACAAAAACCTTAATAAACTTTCGACCATTGTGAACCATAAAAGTATGGCCAACAAACTCGGGCGGAATTTGACTGTTTCTTGCCCAAGTTTTAATTGGTTCCTTTTTCCCTTTTAAAGCGGCTACTTTTTTAAGTAACTTAGGGTCAATATATGGTCCTTTTTTTAACGATCGGCTCATTTTTTAGATCTACTAATAATTAACCTGTCCGAATATGGTTTCTTCTTCCTCGTCTTTTTCCCCAAAGTCTTCTTTCCCCAGGGAGTTTTTGGCGCCTTCATTCCGATTGGAGAGCGCCCTTCACCACCGCCATGAGGATGAGAGCCAGGATGCTGCGCTACTCCCCTAACTGTTGGCCTAATTCCTCTTCTGCGGTTGTCCCCAGCCTTCTTCAACTTGGTTTTTCCCCAAGCAGCATTTCCCACCTGACCAATAGTTGCTTTGCAATCCGGGGCAAACCTTCTTACTTCTCCTGAAGGTAATTTTACCACAACAAAGCCCCCTTCTTTACTTTGGACTAAGGCCACTCCTCCTGCTCCCCGAACAACTTGGCCTCCTTTTCCCGGTCTAATTTCTAAGTTATGAATCGCTACTCCCACCGGAATATCTTTTAACTTCAAGGCATTACCCAGGCTAATCTTAGCCTGATCATCAGCGATTACTAAATCTCCTTTTTTAAGTCCTTCAGGAGCCAAAATATAGCGCCTTTCTCCGTCCTTATAAAGAATTAAAGCCAAGTCCGCCTGGCGATTAGGATCGTAATCAATTGACTCTACTCGACCGGCGATTCCCTCCTTATCTCTTTTCCAATCAATTGTCCGAACAAAGCGCTTATGTTCTCCACCCTGATGGCGAACGCTAATTCTGCCCTGATTATCTCGGCCCCCTTTTTTCTTTCTAATCTTAATTAGTTTTTTAGCCTTTTTCATAGACATTTTCTTAGACATTTTTAATTTTCTCCCCATCCGGCAGCCAAATTAAAGCTTTTTTCCTTTTCTTCAAGGAAACTTTTCGGCGCACCTTCCAATGATTTTTAGTTTTTGGATTTAAGATAATCGTTCTTATTTTCTGAGGATGAACTCCAAAGAATTCTTCAACTGCTCTTTTCACCGCTCCTTTAGTCGCTTTTGGATGAACATAAAAAGACCAAACTCCCCGGTCTCTTAAAGCCAAGGCTTTTTCGGTTAAAACCGGTTTAAAAATTACCTTATTTAACTCCATGTTTAATTTTATCTTTCAACCAATGTTTTTCCAATAAGCTAAAAACTTCTTTCTCAAAAATTAGCCAATCTGAACTAAGAATTGAGTGTATATTCAGCTGGTTGAAAAAAACCACCCGAATTTTGGGTAAATTACCAAAAGAGCGAAAAACATTTTCGGACTCTTTTTTATTATTCATCGTAATAATCAAGGCTTTTGATCCTTTTACCTTGGTTTTTTCCAAAAAAAGAGCCGCAACTTTAGTTTTTGGCTCAATCTTTGCTAAATCTAGTGCGGCGATAATTTTTCCTTGATTTAATTTTTGGCTTAGTAAGCTAAAAAGGGCTTGTTTTTTCATTTTCTTAGACATTTTCAGTCGCCAATTTTGATTTCCCCTCGGTCCATGAGCAACTCCTCCACCAACAAAAATTGGGGCATAACGATCTCCATGACGAGCCCTCCCGGTTCCCTTTTGACGCCAAATCTTTTTGGTTGAGCCCGAAATTTCCCCCCTGGTTTTAGCTATCGGAGTAGCTTTTCTTTGATTTGATAGATAAACCCTTAAAGCTTGTGCAATTAACTTATCATTAGGTTTTTGACCAAAAATTGATAAAGGTAAACTTATTTGCTCAATCTTCTCTCCTTTTAAAGAGAAAACGTCCACTTTCTTACTCATCTTTTTGACCTTTTTCTAATTGAATAAAATTCTTCTTCTTTTTCCCTGTTTTCTTGATCACTAGCCAGGAGTTATTGTGACCAGGAACTGCTCCCTTCAACCATAATTCCTGCTTTTCAGCCTCAATCTTTACCACCAATAGATTTTTGACAGTCCTTTGTTTAGCTCCCATATGACCAGGCATTTTTTTACCTTTAAGAACCCTGCCTGGAGTTTGCGATCCAATTGAACCGGGAGCTCTTTCTCGGTCTGATTGACCATGAGTTTTAGGCTGAGTTGCAAAACCCCAGCGCTTAACTACCCCAGTAAAACCCCTGCCCTTGCTAATCCCGGTAGCCAAAACTAGCTCTCCAAGACTAAAAACATCCTCAACCTTAATCTCTTTTCCTAAAGAAAAATCTCCTCCATTTTTAGCCTTAACCTCGGCAAAGCGGGCGGGATTAATTTTAAGACCAGCTTTTTGAAGATGACCTGTCTGGGGCTTGTTTACCTTCTTTCTTTGCCCTGAGGCTAGCTGAAGAGCCGAATAACCATCATTTTCCAGAGTCTTGATCTGAGCAACCATGTTTTTAGGAGCTTTTAAGATAGTTATTGGCACAAGCTTACCTTCCTGGTTAAAAACCTGGCTCATTTTTATTTTTTTAAACAAAAGTCCTTGAATCATTTTTTAGTAAAAAAACAGGGCCTTTTTGAGGCCCCTAAAATATTTTTATTAAGTTACAAATATAATATCCTTAGCCTTACATTTTTATTTCAATATCGACGCCCGCCGGCAACTCTAAATGTTGTAACCCGTCAATTACCCTTAGGTTGGCATTATGAATATCAATCATCCGCTTGTGAATCAATATTTCAAAATGTTCACGGGCGTTTTTATTCACGTGAGGACTAGTAGTGACAACAAAAAGCCGCCTTTTAGTTGGCAACGGTACCGGACCAGTAACCCTAGCCCCTCCGGTCACCGCAGCCTCAATTATTTTTACTGCTGCTTCATCAATAATTCGGTGATCGTATGATTTTAAACGTACTCTAATTCTATTTTTAAGCATCAAGTTTATTTAATTATATCGGTGACCACTCCCGCCCCAACAGTCAAACCACCTTCACGAATCGCAAAATGCTGGCCCTTTTCTAAAGCTACCGGCTTAAGTAAAGATACTTTCAGATTAGCGCTATCCCCCGGCATTACCATTTCTACTCCCTCGGGAAGTTCAATGCTTCCGGTAACATCAGTAGTGGTAACATAAATCTGAGGACGGTAACCAGAGAAGAAAGGAGTATGTCTTCCCCCCTCTTCTTTTTTCAAAACATAAACTTCGGCCTTAAACTCTGTATGAGGAGTGATGCTCCCTGGGGCAGCCAAAACCATTCCTCTCTCCACCTCTTTTTTCTCAATTCCCCGAAGCAAAATCCCTACATTATCCCCAGCCTGACCGGAATCCAGTTGCTTATGGAACATTTCTACTCCCGTAACTACCACTTTTCGGGTATCAACTAAGCCAACGATTTCGATCTCATCGTTAATCTTCACTTGACCCCGATCAATCCTACCGGTTACTACTGTTCCTCTTCCTTTAATAGAAAAGACATCCTCTACTGACATTAAAAAAGGCTTGTCTAATTCCCGCTTCGGAGTAGGAATAT
>CBDUUX010000013.1:0-13587 GCA_965370515.1 uncultured bacterium | reverse complement strand
TTCCTTTAATTGCCACCAATGATGTTCATTACATTGAAGAGGAAGACGCGGAAGCTCAAGATGTGCTTTTGGCTATCCAAACCAGAAAGACCATTGATGCTCCGGGAAGATTGACGATGCTTGATTCGCCTGATTTTCACCTTAGAACTCCGGAGGAGATGGCTAAACTTTTTCCGGACTTACCTGATGCCCTAAGTAATACCGTCAAAATAGCGGAAAAGTGCAATTTGAAAATTCCTATTGGCGAGAAAGTTTATCCACCTTTTCCTTTGCCAGAAAAAGAAAAGGCTGAATCTTACTTAGGAAAATTGGTCAAGAAAAATACTCATTATCGTTATCCGAAGATGACCAAGGAGATCAAAGAGCGAATAAAGTATGAGTTGGGGTTAATTAATAAAATGGGCTATGCTGAATATTTTTTGATTGTTCAAGACTTTGTTAACTGGGCGAAGAAAAAAGGAATTAGAGTTGGGCCCGGGCGGGGGAGCGTTGCCGGTTCGGTAGTTGCCTATATTTTAAGAATTACCTCTGTTGATTCAATTTTTCACAAACTTCCCTTTGAGCGATTTTTAAATCCTGAGCGAGTTTCTACTCCAGACATTGACCTTGATTTTCCTGACGATCGACGAGACGAGGTGATTGATTATGTTCGGGATAAATACGGGAAGGATAGAGTGGCGCAAATTATCACCTTTGGAACGATGGAAGCGAGAATGGCAATTCGAGATGTAACTCGAGCTCTGGGCCATCCTTATTCAATTGGAGATCGGGTAGCGAAGATGATTTTAGTTAGACCGGGAAAAAAGATTACCATTCCCAAGGCGATTGAGAAAAATCCAGATTTAAAAATGGCTTATGATTCTGAGCCAGATATTAGGAGGATTCTCGATTTAGCCTCTAAGCTAACCGGGGTTGCTCGCCATGCCTCCACCCACGCTGCGGGAGTAGTTATTTCCGATAAGCCAATGGTTAACTATAGTCCTTTGCAAAAAGAAACTAAAAAAGGAGAAGGGGTTTGTACACAATATGACATGTATGCCTTAGATTTAAATGTTTCTGAGAATGCTTTGGGTTTACTTAAAATGGATTTTTTGGGTTTGCGAAATTTAACAACTTTAGAAAAGGCGAGAGATTTTATTAAGGCTACAAAAGGAATAGAAGTTGATATTTCCGAGATTCCTTTAGATGACAAAAAAGTTTATAAAATGCTCTCCAAAGGAGAAACAACGGGAGTTTTTCAGATGGAAAGCCAGGGAATGAGGCGGGCAGTGAAAAAACTTAAACCCGAGCGGTTTTCCGATATTTCTGCGATGGTCGCCTTGTATCGCCCTGGACCAATGCAGTTTATTGATGAGTATATTAACGGCAAACATAATCCTCGGGCGATTCATTATCCTCATCCGGATTTAGAGCCAATTTTAGCAGAAACCTATGGGATTGCTGTTTATCAGGAACAGGTAATGGAAATTCCTTTAGTGATGGCGGGATATACCTTGGGAGAAGGAGATATTTTGCGCCGAGCGATTGGAAAGAAAAAGATTGAGTTAATGAATAAGGAAAAGGAACGGTTTACGAGAAGAGCTTTAAAAAGAAAGTATAAAAAAGAAGTAATTGAAAAGGTTTGGTCATTAATTGAGCGTTTTGCAGGCTATGGCTTTAATAAAGCGCATTCGGTTTCTTACGCGATGATTGCTTACCAAACTGCCTGGATGAAAGTTAATTATCCAACTCAATTTATGGCGGCCCTACTGAGTGCGGAGACGGCATCTGGGAGCCAGCAATCTAAAGAAATTAAGGTTCCTTTAGCCATTGCGGAATGCCGGCGAATGAAAATTAAAGTTTTGCCTCCAGATATTAATTTATCTCAGGCCGGTTTTACCCTGGAAAAAGACAAAGAATCATTGGGGGGGCTGGCAATTAGATTTGGTTTTTCCGCTATTAAAAATGTGGGAGTGGCCGCAATTGAAGAAATGCTCTCAATAAGAGAAAAGGGTGGGGATTTTGAATCTCTGTCTGATTTTTGTCAGCGCACCAGTACTCAAAAGTTAAACAAAAGAGTTTTAGAGAGCTTGATTAAGGCGGGAGCTTTGGATCAGTTTGGCAAGAGAGCGGCGATGCTTCTTTCGATAGATAAAATCAGACAGCTTGCTGAAGCTGAAGATAAAAGGAAGACTAGTGGACAAGGGAGTTTATTTGCCAGCAATACTCCTCAGGGTAGTTTAAAAATTACTCTTCCGGAGGTTGAGGAGTTTGGTCTTGAAGAAATTTTAGAGTTTGAAAAAGAACTCTTTGGTTTTTTTCTCACCTCCGATCCCGCCCAAAAACAGCTAGAAAAATTTCTTGGCCTAGCCACTCACAAGCTAGACCAGATAGAAGAAGAGATTGGGAATAAGGTCAGAATTGTGGGCACAATTATTAATTTAAGAACCACTTTAACTAGAAAAAAGCAGGAAGAAATGGCTTTTTTAACTGTTCGAGATGAGGTAGGCCAAGCGGATGTTGTAATTTTTCCTCAAACCTATGCGGAGGTGAAAGCTCATTTAGTTCAGAATGGAGTAATTTTAATTGAGGGTCGAGTAGAGCATAGAAGGGGAGTAAATAGTGAAGACAGGGTTTCTTTAATAGCCGAAATTGCTTCTCATCCGGGGAGTTTTATCGATAGCGAGAATGAATTAATAATTAAAATTCCCGCTGGCGTTAAGCCCAATGCTTTAGTTAGATTAAACAAGCTTTTAAAAAATAATCCTGGCAAAACTGATTGTTATTTGATCTTTCCTAATGGGAAGAAGATTAGCGCAAATGGGGGGGTTAAGCGGAGCACAGATTTAGAAAGTGCTGTGAAGATGATTATTCACTCTTCTGCTAATGGACATTAGAAATATGGTAGAATACCAACCATGATTAAAGCAAAGTGGAAGGAAACTGAATTTGCCGTAGGAGACGTTGTAAAAATTGAGTATTTAATCAAAGAAAAAGGCAAAGAAAGAACCCAGCCTTTCCAGGGTCGGGTAATAAAAATGAGGGGGAGGGGGGAGAGTAAAACCTTTACAGTTCGTAAACTAGCTGTTGATCAAATCGGAGTTGAAAGAGTTTTTCCCTTAAATTCCCCTTGGATCAAAAATTTAAAAGTCCTTTCTAAGCCAAAAAAAAGACCGCGAAGGTCAAAGCTTTACTATCTGCGAGACAAACAAGGAAAAAAAGCGAAAATTTAAAAGTCCCGAAAGGGCTTCAGTCGCTTAGTCTTTTTAAATTTTTATCCGAAAAGGTTTTAAAACGATTGTTCCGTCTTGAAGAGTTGATCTGATGCTTAGCCTGGCGTTAGTAATATTTTGGTGGGGAGTGCAAACTCCGCTAGAGCAAGTTCCAAAATATAAATTTTTTGTTTCTGAATCACCAATATTTATTACTCCTCCCACTCCCTGAGGCAGCCCATTAGCAGTGTAAAGCGCCTCATAAGACACTAATTGAACATTGTTAAAGTTGGAAATACTGATCAGCAGACCCTGGCGGTCAGGTCGAAAGCGAACGAAGGCTTTAGCTCCTCGGGAAGCAGAGCTGACTTTAGGTCCACTTCCACCCCTGGGCTTTCTGGTTCTTTTTCGCAAAGAATAAGCGGGGGAGGCAAGGGAAAATAGAAACAAGAAGGCAATAGTCAAAAAAACAAACTTTTTCTTCATTAAAATAATATTAGCATATTTAAAAATATTTGTGCTACTATAAATTTATGCTCAAAAAGACAATCATTTCATTTATAATCGGAGGTTTAATTGCTTTGCTTTTGGGTCTGTATTTAGCAAGAAAAAACAAGGGCTTAAGTCAAAAATTACCCTCGTTATATTCGGAGGGTGATGAAGTTCAAGAAAATGATTACCGGTGGAAGGCTTGGGAAGATCCAGCCGGTTTTAGTTTTGAATATCCAGATCAAGTAAAAATAGATAATCATCCCGAGGATGAAGATAATTATGCTTATTTAAATCTTTCCCACCCAGATCATCAGGGAAAGATTACTATTATTTGCAACGATAGTGAGGACAAAGATATTGCCAGTTGGCAGAAGAACAATGAAAAAGTTAAAGAGGCAAGCAGTTTGGAAACAAAAATTGCTTCTGTTTCCGGTTTAAAGTTAGCCTTAGGAGAGAATAAGGAAATGACGGCCTTTATTGATTGGGACGAGGTTCTTTATACGATTAGCTTTGAAGCCCAAGATCAAGGTTATTGGCGCCCGGTTTATAAACATCTTCTTGATTCTTTTGCGCTAATCCCCCTGGAAGGGGAAACTCAAAGCCAATTTCAAGACTGGCTTCAGGATTTTGATACCGCAGGGGCGGACATCGTCGAGCCGGTGGAAGTAATTCAATAACTCTCTTATTTGTGCCGCCAGCGGGATTCGAACCCGCGATCTCCACCTTGAAAGGGTGGCGTCCTGGGCCGCTAGACGATGGCGGCAGCATAAATACAAACATGGCCGTTTATCGCGCTACGCTCTGGTGCATGGGACGATGGCGATGAATTGTAAATTGTCCCGCGGAGCGGGATCCCGCTTTGCGGGAAAAATTGATAATTGTAAATTCCTGTCGAATTATACTACAATATTGTATGGTTAAGAAAGAGAAGGGGGGTGAGAAAAATGGCTGATACTAAAATTGGGAAAGTAACTCACTTTTTTGACAAGATTAATGTGGCAATTATTAAGTTGGATTCTGGGAAGTTAGCGCCAGGAGAAACGATAAAAATTGCCGGACGAGGTAGTGAGTTAGTCCAAAAAGTTAAATCAATGCAAATTGAGCACGAAAGCGTAGATATGGTTAAAAAAGGAGATGAATTCGGAGTTAAGGTGGATGCTAAGGTTAAGGAACAAGATATTGTTTATAAAGTAAAATAGCGTAAGTAAAAAAGCTGATGATCTATTATCTACATGGCGATAATTTATTTTTAAGTCGCCAGAAATTAAATTTGCTAAAAAGCCAATTTTCCAAAAATAATTTAGGCGGGAAAATTATTCCTTTGATCAGCAAGAGCTTTAAGGTAGTTGAACTAAGATCGCAAATCTCAAGCATTTCTTTGTATGGAGAGAAAAAGCTTTATTTAGTGGAAGACTTAAGTAAATTTAAACCCAGGGACCAGGAACAACTTTTGGAAATCTTAAAAAAAAGCCAAAGTTCAGTTATTTTTTGGGATTCAAAAACCACTAGTAATCTAAGAAAGTTAAAATTGTATTTTCCCCAGTTAGAAGAATTTAGCTTTCCGATTCCAAAAGTAACTTTTAAGTTTTTAGAAAATCTATATCCGGGAAACAAAAGGCAGTTTTTCTCTCTTTGGCCACAAGTACTTAAACAACAACCCTTAGAATTGGCTTTTTATTTTCTTAAAAAACATTTTCATAATCTTATTGAGGCAGGATCAAACAATACTCAAATTAAGGGCTGGCAAAAAGATAAATTATTAGCTCAAGCAAAGAGGTTTTCAAATTTTAGCCTTTGCCGATTTTATCATGATTTAATTGAATTAGAATTTAAGCAAAAAAGTGGTCAGCTGGTAACAGGCTTAGAGATTCCTCTTGTTAATCTTTTTGCTAACCTTTAGAATGAAAAAATGAAGAATTCGAAATATATTTTGTGGTTTGATCAATTAGACAAAAAGGATATTCCTTCAGCCGGTGGAAAAGGGGCTAATTTAGGAGAAATGACTAAATTTGGGATTCCTGTCCCTCCCGGGTTTGTGGTTTCGGTTCAGGCCTACTTTGATGCTCTTAAAGCCGCAGGAATTAAAGAAAAAGTTGGAGAAATTTTAAAGGCGACTAATATTGATAATATTGAAGAGCTAGAAACTAATGCCAGCAAAATAAAGCAGTTGATTAAAAATTCTCCTGTCCCGGAAGAAATTACTCAGGCAATTATGCGGGCTTACTTGAAAATGGGTCAGTTCGGAGGTTTAAAGGTTCCCTATGTGGCGGTTCGCTCTTCGGCTACCGCCGAAGACTTGCCTAATGCCTCATTTGCCGGTCAGCAGGAAACCTTTCTTAATATCAAAGGAGAAGTAAATGTTGTTAATCGGGTTCGGGATTGCTGGGCTTCTCTTTTTACCCCTCGAGCAATTTTCTATCGGGAAAAAAATAAGTTTGATCATTTTCAAGTAGGAATTGCGGTTCCGGTCCAAAAGATGATTCAGTCGGAGGTATCGGGAATAATGTTTACCATTAATCCGGTCACTAATGATAAAAATACTACGGTAATTGAAGCGGTTTGGGGTTTGGGAGAAACGATTGTTCAGGGCCAAATTACCCCTGACTCCTATCTGGTTAACAAAAACACGGGCAAGATTGTTAAAAGAATTATTGAAAAACAAGACTGGCAATTGATTAAGGTTGGGAAAAAGACAATTAAGGCTGTAGTTCCCAGGAAACTTCAGGGGATCCAAAAACTAAATAGCTTACAGATTATGGAGTTGGCCGAGCTGGGAGAAAAAATTCAAAAACACTATTTTTTCCCTCAGGACATAGAGTGGGCTTTGGAGAAAAATAAACTTTACATTGTTCAAACTAGGCCGGTAACGACAATTAAGAAAAAAAGTTCCAAAATAAAGAAAGAAAATAAAGATAAAGGGAACTTAATTTTAGAAGGGGAGCCGGCTTCTCCGGGCATTGCCACCGGAAGAGTACACATTATTTTGTCGGATAAAGACGTATCTAAAGTTAAAAAGGGAGAAATTCTAGTGACGGTGATGACTAGCCCTGATTTTGTTCCGGCAATGCAAAAAGTAGAGGGGATAATCACCGATAAAGGGGGCCAGACTTCCCATGCCGCAATTGTTTCTCGAGAACTATCTACTCCCTGTATTGTGGGGGCCAGAAATGCGACTAAGCTTTTAAAAAATGGCCAGTTAATTACCATGGATGGAGCTGCTGCTAAAGTTTATGAGGGAAAGTGGGGGACTACTGTCAAGAAAAAAAAGAAAACTACAAAGCAGAAAAGAATGGTAAAAACAGCGACTAAAATGTATTTAAATTTAGCTGAGCCAACCCTAGCTAAAACTATGGCTAAAAGAGGAGTAGATGGAGTAGGTTTGCTTCGGGCAGAGTTTATGATTGCTGATATTGGCATTCATCCCAAAAAGCTCTTGGCTCAGGGAAAAGAGGAGCTGTTTATTGCAACCATGAGCAAGGGGATTGCTAAATTTTGCAAGAGCTTTTATCCCCGGCCAGTAGTTTATCGGACAACAGATTTTAAAACTAATGAGTATCGTCATTTATTGGGGGGTGAAAAATACGAGCCCGAAGAGGAAAATCCTTTAATTGGTTTTCGGGGAGCAATCAGGTATATTACTTCCCCTGAGGTATTTGAGCTGGAGCTGGAAGTGATAAAGAGGGTTCGTAACAAAATGGGCCTAAAGAATTTATGGGTAATGATTCCTTTTGTACGCACTCCCCGAGAATTAATTCAGGTTAAGCGAATTATGGCTTCAGTTGGTTTAACCAGAAGTCCCAGTTTTAAACTTTGGCTAATGGTGGAAATTCCCTCAAACGTCATTCTTTTAAAAGATTTTATTGAAGCTGGGATTGACGGGATTTCCATCGGCTCTAATGATTTAACGATGTTGATCTTGGGCTTAGACCGTGATAACAGCGAAGTGGCTTTTGAGTTTGATGAGCGCAATAAAGCTGTTTTGTGGTCTTTAAGAAGGGCAATTAAGATAGCTAAAAAACATAAAATTACCAGTTCAATTTGCGGCCAGGCTCCGAGCAACTATCCGGATTTAGTGGAAAAGCTTGTGCGCTGGGGAATAACCAGTGTTTCCGTTAGCCCGGATGCGATTGAACGGACCCGGGAAATAATTATTGCGGCAGAGAAAAAAGTTCTTCAGGGTAAATAATGAAAATAAAGGATCTAGGGGCAAGATCAATTATTAACTCTGAGGGAGGTTGGTCGGTAGAAGTTAAGGTTATTTTGGACAATGGTCAGGAAGCAATTGCTTCGGCTCCTCAGGGAATTTCAACCGGAGAAAAAGAGAAGATAGATTTGGAGAGCCCTAAGGCAATTGAGCAGATTAATACCCAAATAAAACCTCAGATTCTCTCTCTACCTGATTTAACTCAAGAAAAGCTTGATCGGGTTTTACTAAGTAATCCGGTTTGGGCCAGCAGCGCCACGTTGGGAATTTCGGCTGCTTTTGCGAAAGCTAGCGGTTTTTTTAAGACTTCAGTTTCTAAGCTTCCCCAATTAATGATGCTTGTTTTTGAAGGGGAGAAACATGGTAATCCCAAACTTACTATTCAGGAATTTATGGTGGTAGTCGATAAAGTAGAAGAGGGGATTGCTTTTTATCAAAAGACAAAAGAGCATTTAGAAAAGAATAATGTTTTAACTACAGTTGGCTCAGAAGGAGGATTTTCTCCTAAGGAATTTAGTGATGAAGATATTTTGGGAACCTTAAAAGAATTAGGAGCAACTAAAATTGCTTTGGATGTGGCAGGAAATGAGAATCCCCCAACGGTGCAGAATATGTTAGATATTGTGCGACGCTATCCAATTATTAGTTTAGAAGATCCTTTCTCAGAAAGTAAATTAAATCAGTGGCAGGAATTTTATCAAGTTATTCATTTGGAAAAACCGGAGTTATTGGTGGTAGCGGATGATTTAACGGTTACGGATAGTGAAAAGATAAAATCAGGGGCAGAAAATAGGCTATTTAATGCGGTGATTATTAAAGCTAATCAGCGAGGAACGATTAGCGAAGCGGTTAAGGCGGTTAAAACTGCCAAAGAATTGGACTTAAAAACGATTATTTCCCACCGAGGACGGGAAACTAATGATGATTGGGCAGCAGATTTAGCTTTAAAAGTAGAAGCTGATTTTGTGAAATTTGGCGCCCCGGCCCGCGGTGAGCGCGTAGCCAAATACAACCGTTTGCTGGAGTTGATAAGCTAAGATGCTATAATTAAATTATTAGTTAGTTGGACTAAAGGGTAGTTAAATACTTTACGAACAAGATGGATGTTCTTACCAATGAACTCAGTTTAAAAGAAGAGGTAGTAAAAGAAACTGCTCCCTTTCATTCTATTAGTAGATTTACCAAAGAAGCTGTGGGTATTCCCGAAAATGAACCCGCTGCTATAATGGTTCATATTACCCGTGGTGATTTAGGCTACAGCGTTTTAGAAAAGGGCTTTGTTAACGTTTCGGGTCGAGGAACTTTGGCTCCAATCAACGAAAATCCTTTTCCTCATGAAGGTATTGGCGTTCCCTCTATCTTGGAAGGCAAAGCAGGTGAACATGGAGAAAACATAATGATGGTTGTTTTTTGTGTCCCTTCTCGTTTTTTACGAAAAGATACGGCGAGTAATTACGGTTATTGGGTTGATAATCCTCTTCCTCAAGGCGAACACCCCGAGCTATGGAAAGTTTATAACAGGATTGCTATTGAGTATAATGATATGAGTGGGGAGCCAAGTAAAATGGCTAAAGATTCACCAAAGCTTTATCCTGTTTACATCCCGAAGCAATATGTTTTGATGGCGCCAACGCCCACATCTAAATAAAATTCCAGCGAAGTCTAGTAGGATAAATAAAGGTTCGAAGATCGTTAGCTAGTCCTTATATTTTACCAGAAATATGGTTCAAGTATAGTCTACCAGGGCCTGGAAAGTCCTATTGAGGTCGGCGGGAAACCAAAACTTCTTTTGGAGTAACCACATATTCAGCATAATCTTGGCCAAGAGGGTTTTCTTGGATTAAAACTTCGGTAATGGGAAGTTTTTCAAAATACAGTCTTATTATTTTCATGGAATTGCCATGGCAGGAAATAGCGATATTTTCCCCGGTTTTTCTGATTCTTTTAACCAACTCGTCACAAAAAGGGAAAACCCTTTCCTGAACATCTTTTAATGATTCCCCATTGGGTGGGGGAAAGTCATAAAAACGTCGAAATTTAACGGCGCCCACCAAATCATCTTTCATTAACTTAACCTTGTTTTTTCCGGCTAAATCACCATAGTTTCTCTCAATAATGCGGTCATCAACTTCATATTTAACATCATGTTCATTTAAAGCTATTTCAGCCGTCTTTTGGGAGCGATCAAGCCGAGAAACAATGCAAACGTCGATTTGTTTGTTTTTCAACTTCTTAGCGAGCGTCTGGGCCTGTTTTTTACCTAAGCTGGTCAGTTGGGTATCTCGCCAGCCACTAAAGCGCCTGGCTTTATTATCTTTGCTTTCTCCGTGCCGAAAAACATAAACCTCAGGATATTTTGAGGATTCTTTTTTTGGCAGAGATTCCCGGGTTCGGCCGGGATTTAAGATAGACATAATTGCTGAGTGAGTGACTTTAATGATGTTATCTACTTTTAGTTTCATTTTTTAGCGAAAAAACAGCAGTAATTTCTCCTTTTGGCTTTTTCTTCTCATACAATTGTATCAGATCCTCAACTAGTTGCAATTGGTGAGTTTCGTTGATCTTGGTCAATTCTAAGGCCAAAAAAAGGGGAATGTTCCCATATACTTTAGAAAAGCTTTTTAAGGTCTTAAGGAGGCGATGAGGCGATTCATAAAAGGAAAAAGTTTTACAGGAAGATATTTTGGCAATTTGCCGGCATTCTTCAAAGAGTTTTATTTTTTTACCTATTTTCTTAGGAAGATATCCTATAGTCATGTTAGTATCTACACACATCCCTGAAACTATTAAACCAAGCACAAAAGCGGCTGGTCCGGGAATCGGAATAATCTTAAATCCTAAATTCCTGCTTGCCCTTACTAATTGTAAGCCCGGATCAGCAATTAACGGTGTGCCGGCATCCGAAACTAAAGCCACTTTCAAGCCTTTCTTTAAAAATTCCAGGGCTTGAAGAGTTGTTTTTGCTTCTTTTTCTTTGAAAAAAGAAAAAATCTTTGCTTGAAGATCAATGTTCTTGCCTTTAACTAAATTTTGAAAACGCCTGGTATCTTCACAAAAAATAATTTCTACTGTTTCTAAAACCTTTTTGGCCCGAAAACTAAGATCGCCTAGGTTGCCAATTGGAGTAGCCACTAAATACAGTTCTCCTTTTTGCCCCATTAATATCCGTTCCAACTTCTAATTACACCTACTGCCTTACCTTGAATGGTCAAATTTTTGGCATAAATAGGTTTCATTTTAGAGTTAGCAGGCTCTAGCCGAACTCTGTTTTTTTCCTGGTAAAACTTTTTTAAAGTGGCAAAACCGTTTTTTAAAATTGCTACCACCACATCTCCATTATTAGCGTGATCCTGCTCTTCAATAATAATATGGTCACCATCCAAAATCCCTTCCTCAATCATTGAGTCTCCCCTTACTTGAAGAACGAATGAGCGTTTTTTACCGGAAATCATTTGCTGGGGGACCATTACCGTAGCATTAGGGTCAGTATGAGGCTCAATTGGTTGGCCAGCCGCAATGTAACCCAAAAGCGAAACTTCTATTCCTTTTTCTAAAACTCCTTTTTCTTTTTCTCCTAAAACTTCAATTCCCCGCACCGCTCCTTTGTAGCGCCTGATTACTTTTTTCCGCTCTAGGGTATCTAAGTGTTCGCAAATGGTTGAAAGAGAAGAGACTCCTAAGGCTTCTTTTATCTCACTTAAAGTAGGGGAATAGGCAAACTTCTCAACATACTGGTTAATAAAATCGAGAATTTGGCGCTGGCGACGATACAAAGTGGGTGGCATAATGAGGTAATTGAAACACGAAAGAAACCCGAAGTCAAGAAGATCTTTTTTTAATCCCTTGCTTAAGTTATCATTAGTTCATGAAAAAGTTTTTTCTTTTCCTTTTGTCTTTCTTTTTTATCTTTACCTTTCCCAGTGGGGCGATTGAAGAATTTAAGACTGATTATCAAATTAATTATTTTGTTGATAATCGGGGTCAGGTAGAAGCTGAGCAAGAAATTACTCTCACCAATAGCCTGTCTAATATTTATCCAAAAGAATATTTAATTGAAACTAGTCAAAAGGTAAGCAATATTTCCGCTTGGGATAATCAGGGCAGTATTTTAAAACAGGTTAGCCAGGGAGAAGAACAAACCAAGATTAAGCTTAGCTTTAATCAAGAAGTTATTGGCAAAGGAGAAAAAATTACTTTCACTGTTAAATATAATCTTGAAAAACTAGCAATTAGAAAGGGCCGAGTTTGGGAAATTAATCTTCCTCAGCTAAATAATCCTAATCAAATAGGTGCTTTAAGAGTGAGCGTAACCGTTCCTGAATCATTTGGGAAGTTAGCCTATTCTTCCGCTAAAATTGGCAAAACAGAATTTACAGGAAACAAAACCAAATTTACTTTAGCCGAAAAAAGCGCTCACCAAGCAGCCACTCTTTCTTTTGGAGATTTTCAAAGTTTTGATTTTTCTCTTCACTACCAACTGGAAAACCCCGATACTCAAATTTGGAAATTTTTGGTCGCTGTTCCGCCCCTAACTAATTATCAGGAAATCATTTTAACTGACTTGCGCCCCCTGCCTGAAAAAATAGAGTTGGATGAGAATGGCAATTGGCTTGCTGTTTATTATGTTGACCCCAAACAAACCCTGCCGGTACTAATAGAAGGGCAGGCAAAAGTCTTTGCCATTCCTCAAGCTTTGGAAAGCTATAATCAGGCAAACAGCATCAGTTTATTTTTAGCAGAGCAAGAATACTGGCCAACTACTAATCCTCAGATTATTAGCCTGGCAAGTGATCTAAAAACTCCCAAGAAAATCTATCAATATGTTGTTTCTTCTTTAAACTATAACTACCAGGCTTTAAATTCTAATAATATTAGCCGCCAGGGAGCTTTGGCGGCCCTAGAAAACCCCAACCAATCAGTTTGTTCAGAATTTACTGATCTTTTTATAACCTTAGCCCGAGCCGCCAATATTCCTGCCCGAGAAATTGAAGGATTTGCTTATACTAATAATCCCAAACTAAAGCCCCTGTCTTTAAAAAAAGACGTTTTACATGCTTGGCCCGAATACTGGGAGCAAAGCCAAGAACAATGGATTCAGATTGATCCTACTTGGGAAAAAACAACCGGCGGAGTTGATTATTTTGATCATTTTGATTTTAACCACTTAACCTTTGTTATTCACGGGACTGACAGCAGTTTCCCCCCGCCCCCCGGAGCTTATACTAGTTCTCAGCTTCCTGAAGGAAAAAATATTATCGTTAACTTTGCCACCCAAGAAGTACCTCTTCCCCCCGGGCAAGAATTGGTGGAAAAAATCCAAGTTGAATTTAGCCGAAAAGAAAATATGCCCCAGGTCTTGGTAAAAAATACCAGCCTTTTTCCGATCAAAAACGTTATAGTAAATAGCCAAACCATTAAACTCCTGCCGCCCCGGGGCCAAGAAACAGTTTCTGTTGAAACTCAGCCCTACTGGCAGCAGTTTTTATTTAATCCGGAAATTAAAACCACTTTAAAACTAGCCAGTCACCCCCAAGAAAAGGTTTTTACAATCGGCGTTCTTTCTCCAAAAGAAGTGGCAATCCGTCAAACAGTTTTAATCTCTTTAGTAATAGCCGGAACAGTCCTATTCTTCCTTTTAGTTTTTAAAGTAATCAAAAAAGTTGCAAAAAGAGGGTAATTTTTGCTACTCTTCTTTTAAAT
>CBDUUX010000012.1:0-13698 GCA_965370515.1 uncultured bacterium | reverse complement strand
TTTTAAAAGATCAAATCCTCAAATATCAATTAACCGATATGGTCAAGGGATAAAAATATCTTGGCAAACATTTTCTAACAATTATTGGCAAATTTTATATTGTAATTATTTAGATGATTCATTAAGTACATCAAAAATTATTGCCGATTCAATACAAAATGATCCTCAAATAAGTATGAATATTCACAGGATAGCTTGGATTGATGGCGGTAAATTATTAGTAAAAGAATTTTACCCGGAATTAGGAGAAACATTTACCATTGATAGAATAGGTTGTTCGTCTCCTGACCTAGCAAATGAAGATTATTTAACCAGTTCACAAATTTTATATGAAAAAGGTCCAACTGGTTCGAAACAAATAATCTTAGCCGATTTAAAAAAATATCATTCTGAAGATTGGAATTTATCGCAATTATCACAAGGTAATAACAATATAAAACCAAGGTTTGGTTTATTAAATGAGATTGCATTTCAGACATTTCAAAATAATTTTTGGAAACTATTGAAGAAATAAGGGCATTTATGGTTTAATGGATATTAATGAGAAAGTGGTTGTGTCATTTATTTGTTCCTCAAGAGCGGAATAATTTTCGGGCTAAATTACTTCATCCCTCTTTTCTGGCTTTTTTAGTTGGTTTTTTTCTTTTTAACCAAACAGTTCTTAATTTGATTGCCTTAACTAAGCCTGGAGTATTGGGCTATGCCTCAAGTATTTCTCCCGAAACCATTGTTGCTCTCACTAACCAAGAAAGAGCTAAAAGTAATCTTGTGCCCTTGAGCCTTAACTCTTCTCTTAATGAATCTGCGCGCAGAAAAGCAGGAGACATGCTTGCTTTTGATTATTGGGCTCATGATTCACCTTCGGGCCGCAGTCCTTGGGATTTTATTAGAGAAGTGGGTTACGGTTATAAAGCAGCAGGGGAAAATTTAGCCAAAGACTTTGCTGATTCCGGAGGAGTAGTGGCCGCTTGGATGAATTCTTCTACTCATCGGGCCAATATTATGGATGCCCGGTTTACGGAGATTGGAGTGGCGGTAGTGGACGGTACTCTAAGAGGTTACCAAACAACTTTAGTAGTTCAGCATTTTGCCAAACCGGTAAATGCAGTGGCTCAAAGCGGAGTAGCGGCTCAGGAGCCAGTGGTTGATACTATGGCTACTAACAGTGATCAAAAGATTAAACCTACTCTTATTCCTACAGCTGTGCCAACGGCTGTACTTTTGCCTACTGAGGTTCTAGAGCGAGAAGTAGACTCAAAAAGCTTAGCCCTGGTACAGGGCGAGGAGTTTTCTTTAGAGCAAGTTCCGACTAGAAAGATCATTAACCCTTTGCTGGTTACAAAGATAATTAGCGCTTTTCTTTTTGGGATGATTTTGCTGGCAATTGGGATAGACGTCTTCTATATTGTCAAGACCGGAACTCACCGTCTTTCCGGTCGGAGTTTAGCTCATGCTCTTTTCTTAGCTTTGGTTTTCTTACTTATTGTTTTAAGCCAACAGGGGGTGATTAACTAAAATGCCTATTTCCGATGCAAAAAAATATCCGGTTGATTTTGGGGTTTTGGGCTTAGGCTTAGCTATTCTAGCTTCCGCTTTTTTCCGCTCTAGCTATTTGCCCCTTACTCAAGAAAGAATAGTTTTGCTAGCTTCTTTTTTCTACTTTTTGTGGGGAGTGGGCCATCACTTGATTCGAGGAGATTTTCATTTTAAGTTGCTGGTAGAGTATTTTTTGATCGCTGCTTTCGCCGCTGTGGCTGGCTTTTTGGTTCTAGGCCAGCTTTAACTTATTTGATATAATTACTTTATGCAAAAAGGCTTAAGTCCCCTTTTACTCCAAAAGCTGCCCCCAAAATGAAATTACTAGTTACTGGTGGAGCCGGTTTTATTGGTAGCAATTTTGTCCACTACTGGTTGAAAAAATATCCTCGGGATCAAATTATTAATTTAGATAAATTAACCTATGCTGGGAATTTAACTTCTTTAAAGGAAGTGTCAAAGAATCCTCGCTATTCTTTTCATCGGGGCGATATTGATGATCAAAAGTTGGTTGACCGGTTGGCAGAAAGGGTGGACGTAATAGTTCACTTTGCGGCCGAATCTCATGTTGATCGCTCTTTAGATAACCCGGGAGTATTTTTAGAAACTAATATTTTAGGAACCCATACTTTGTTAAAGGCGGCTTTAAAACACAAAATTAAAAGATTTCACTATATTTCTACTGATGAGGTGTTTGGATCTTTGCCCTTGCATTCTAAGAGTAAGTTTAAAGAAACAACTTCCTATGATCCGCGCAGCCCTTATTCTGCCAGTAAAGCAGCAGCCGATCATTTAGTTCGCTCTTTTTATCATTCTTTTAATTTACCCATTACAATTACCAACTGCTCTAATAATTATGGCCCTTTTTGCTATCCGGAGAAGTTTATTCCCCGCCTAATTACTAATATTATCGATGGTAAAAAGATTCCTGTTTATGGAGATGGCAAATATGTTCGGGATTGGCTTTACGTTGAAGATCATTGTCGATCCATCGACTTAGTTTTGAAAAAGGGGAGAGCTGGAGAAACATATTGTGTGGGGGGATTAAGCAAGGACGTTAACAATCTAAGATTAGCAAAAATAATATTAAAAGTAATGGGAAAGGATAGTTCTTGGTTAGAATTTATTACAGACAGAGCTGGTCATGATCGGCGCTATGCAGTTGATTGGACAAAGATTAAAAAAGAATTGGGCTGGAAGCCTGCTGTTTCTTTAGAAGAGGGGCTGGGCAAAACGATAAGCTGGTATCAAGAAAATGAGTGGTGGTGGAGACCCTTAAAAAAAGAAGCAGAAGGTTTTTACCAAAAAGCAGTCAAGAAAAGAAAGAAGGGAAGGGGATGAGGGGGTTAATTACTGCCGGAGGAAGGGGAGTGCGGATGCGGCCCTTAACCTTTAGTACCAATAAACACTTTATTCCCTTGGCTAATAAACCCCTTCTTTACTATGCCATTGAGGAAATGGTGGAAGCAGGAATTAAAGAAATTGGAATTAATTATAATCCGGGCCAATTGGAAGAGATTAAAAGTAATTTAAGTAAAAATAATAAGTGGGGAGTGAAGTTTAGCTTTATTTTACAGGATCGGCCAGGGGGGCTGGCCCATATCGTTAAAGTTTCTCAAGACTTTTTAGGAAAGGGCAAGTTTGTGATGCACTTGGGAGATAATATTTTTCATGGAGGGATTAAGGATTTAGTTGCTGATTTTAAAAAAAGTAAAGCTTCCGCTTTCCTAACTGTGATTAAGCATTCGGAAAATAATCGGTTAGGAGTTCCATATTTTAATAAAAAAGGAGAGCTTTTAAGGGTAGTGGAAAAACCTAAAAACCCGCCTCATAATTTAGCTGTCCCCGGGCTTTACTTTTTTGATGATTCAGTCTTTGGAGCTTTTTTGGGGAAAGACCAAATAAAACCATCTCCTCGGGGAGAGTTAGAAATAACCGCTCTATATAATTGGCTGCTTAAAAAAAAGAAAAAGGTGGAAATAGGGGAGTTTAAAGGAGTTTGGCGGGATCCGGGGAAGTTTGATGATTGGCTGGATACTAATCAATTCTTGCTTGATTCTTTAGTGGCCAATGGCAATTATTGCCGTTTTCCTAAAAGTGTTTCAATTGAAGGGAGAGTAAAAATTGGCAAGGGATGCAAACTTAAAAACGTTTTGCTTAGAGGTCCGCTAATTATTGGAAATAAGGTGATAATTAAAGACTCTTTTGTCGGTCCTTATAGCTCAATTGGCGATGGAGTTGAGATTAAAAATGCCAGGATTGGAAACTCAGTGATCACAAAGAATGTAGTAATTGATTCTCCGGGAAAACCTCTTGATTCTTCTTTGGTAGGAGAAGGAGCTGTTATTAGGGGGAACAATAAACTCTCTGGGTCAATGGAGCTTTTTTTGGGAAACGACTGTTTTGTTAATATCTAGAAAAGCTTACTAACTAGCCAGATAGCGGTCCCCGAAACTAGGGGAATGAGTAGATTGTCGTTTATTTTCTTATTTCTAATTTTGGGTTCACTGTATTCAAAAACAGAAGTAACTAAGGCGCCAGAAACTGCCTGTAAGGGAGTAATGTATTGCAGGGAAATTAAGGCAGTGGCAAAAAAAGCAGCCAAGCTTGCTTCTATCTTCTTCCCCTTTTCTTTAAAGTAAAAACCAACCAAAGCGTTAACCGAATCACCAATAGCCAAGTTGATAATGGCCGCCAGAGCAATTGGTTTTGGGAAAATTAAAAAAGCAAGAAAAGAACTAAGGGTAAAAAGAAATGAACCTTCTCCTAAAAAAGGAGGAGATTTATCTCGCTCAAAATATAAAATTAATTTTTTAAGTTTTTGAGGAAGCCAAATAGCTGAGGATAGAGAAAGGACTCCCCAGCTAAGAGTGAGAATTAAAAAGAGAGAGGTGTCTAAAATTTGATATTCAATTAGAAAAACCAAGGTAAAGCCATAAAAAAGATGAACAATTTTTCTTCTTAGGTTTACAGTTCGACCAATTTTAGTAATTATTTTACGGCGGTGAATGATAAATAGAGTCCAAAAGATTAAGGTCGCAATAGCAAAGCCGCCAATTAAATCTTGAAAATAATGCAAGCCAAAGTAAACCCGGGAAAGGGCAATAACTAAAAGAAGGGCAAAGCCTACCCAGGAAAGCTTCGGTTTTAAAAAAGCTAGTGACCAGGCGAAAAAGGTAGCCAGAGCAGTGTGGAGAGAGGGGAAGGAAAAGTTACTGGGAATATTAGCTTGTACTCCCAAGATTTGAGGGTTTTCAATAAAGGGGCGGGAAATAGCGGTTATTTTTTTTAAAAGCTCAACCATAAAGGCAGTGGCCATTAAAGAAGGAACTAGAAAAGTGAAAAATATTTTTCTTTTTTTTAAAAGACTAAAGCTTAAAGGAAGAAGAATGAGGGCAAAGATAACCAGATTAGAGTTTAGTATTTCAACCATTTGTTAGTCCTGACCTTTTTAGCCCGCCACTCTTTTATTTTCCCGTGATTGCCGGAAAGGAGAATTTCGGGTACTTTCCAGCCTTTGAAATTTTCTGGGCGGGTGTAGTGCGGGTATTCAATTAACTTCGATGCTGGTTCTTTTTGGCCAGTAAATTTTTTGAGGCCAGGAGAAAAAGATTCTATTTCTGAGGCTCCTTTTTTTTCTAAAACTCCGGGAAGGAGGCGGGAGAGAGAGTCAACTAAAACCAAAGCAGGCAGCTCTCCGCCGGAAAGCACATAATTGCCAATGGAAATTTCTTCATCAATGAGGTTTTCCCGAATGCGCTCATCAATTCCTTCATAATGGCCGCAAAGTAAGATGAGGTGTTTTTCCTTGCTTAATTTGGTTGATTTGCTTTGGGTTAAGACCTTTCCTTTAGGAGAGAGAAAAATAGTTTTAGAATTTAGGGTTTGGGGTTTAGGGTTTAACGCCAATAAGGCTTTATAAACTGGTTCAACCCGAAGAATCATCCCTGGTCCTCCTCCGTAAGGGGTGTCGTCGGTTGTTCCCCGCTGATCAATGCCCCAGTCTCGTAAGTTGTGAATTTTTAAGTCTAAGGCCTTTATTTCCCGAGCTTTTTTAATCATGCTCCACTCAAGAAAAGAGCTTAAGAATTCAGGAAAAAGAGTAAGAATATCAATTTTCATTAATCTAACGGGCTTTTAATATTTTTTAATCTGGGATTAGTTACCTTAGTATACACCTGTGTTGTCTTAATATTAGTATGGCCAAGCAATTCTTGGACATATCTAATGTCGACTCTGTTTTCTAATAAATGAGTAGCAAAGCTATGACGAAGGGAGTGAAAGGTTGCCTCTTTTTTAATCTTGGCCATTTTTAGTCCTTTTCTGAAAACTTTTTGTAAGGATGCTGTAGTTAGTTTTCCACCCCGATTGCTTTCAAAAACAAAGTCATTAGAGCTTTTATCATCAAATAATTTTTGGATAGCAGGCAAAAGTTTTTCAGGGAAAATTGTTATTCTATCTTTTTTGCCTTTTGCTTGCTTAAGATGTAAGGTTAATTCTTCTAAGTTAATATCCTTTACTTTTAAATTAGTAGTTTCACTAACTCGTAATCCAGATCCATAACTTAGGGCTATAGCTAATTTGTGTTTTGGATTTTTAATTAAGCTGATAATTTGCTTAATTTCTTTTCGAGAAAGAACGACCGGGAGTTTTTTATTCTGTTTACTGCGGGGAATATTAATAAAGAATCTTCGGCGCATAACTTTTTCAAAGTAGAACAACAAAGCGCTATAAGCAGTATTAATAGTGGAAGCGGACTTTCCTTGATCAGCCAACCTAAGTAAGAAACTTCTAACATCTCTGGCCGCTATGTCCCTGGGGCTTTTATTGCTGTATTTAAGGGCTTTTTTGATGTAGCCAAGATATGTTTTTCTGGTTCTCAAACTAAAACCCCGAAGCTTCATTTCTTTTTCCAGTTTTTCGAGCGAGCCTTGACTTGGAGAGTATTTTTTCATAAACTACTTATGAATTAAAGTATTTACTTAAAGAATACCTTTCCTAAGGTATTTTAGTCAATAGTTCGGATATAGGCAGTTAAGCGAAATACTGCCCATTTTTAAATATTTTAGAAGGAACTTATGAATAAGAAAAAAATCAACATAGGAATACTGTTTGGAGGGAAATCAGCCGAACATGAGGTTTCATTACAATCTGCAAAAAATGTTTTTGACGCTATTGATAAAGGAAAATATAATCCAATCCTTATTGGGATAGATAAAACAGGGAGGTGGTTGCTTAATAACGAATCGAAATTTTTGCTTAATGCTGACGACCCTAAGCTTATAAAACTAAACCAAGCAAGTGACTCGGTTGCTTTAGTGCCACAAAGTGGCGGAGAAATATCAAACTTAACTAGTCAAAACGAAAAGCTGGCAATCGATGTAGTTTTTCCGATTTTACATGGTCCTTTTGGCGAAGATGGCACGGTTCAAGGTTTGTTGAAACTTGCAAACCTTCCCTTTGTTGGAGCGAGCGTGCTGGGTTCAGCAGTAGGAATGGATAAAGATGTAATGAAGCGTTTACTACGTGATGCTGATATTCCAATCGGAAAATTTATTGTCTTAAAATCGCATGAATCGATCCCTAATTTTCAAAAAATAAAAGATGAGTTGGGTCTTCCTTTCTTTGTTAAACCAGCAAACATGGGATCGTCAGTTGGAGTAAGTAAAATTCATGATGAATCTGAATATAAAAGCAGTATTTCAAAAGCGTTCAATTTTGATAATAAGATAATTTTAGAAGAATATATTAAAGGAAGAGAGGTTGAATGCTCAGTATTGGGAAACGAAAATCCAATTGCCTCAATTCCAGGCGAAGTAATTTCGAATCATGAATTTTACTCTTATGATGCCAAATATATAGACGAAGATGGAGCGGCTTTAGAAATACCAGCAAAAATTTTGGATCAAATTACAAAACAAATACAAGAACTGGCTATAAAAACATTTCAAACGTTATCATGTGAAGGATTAGGAAGAGTTGATTTTTTTCTTAGAGGCAACAATGAAATAATTGTAAACGAGATAAATACAATTCCCGGCTTCACAAAAATAAGTATGTACCCAAAACTATGGGAAGCAAGTGGAATATCTTACACCGAACTTATTGATAGATTGATTCAGTTAGCAATTGAAAGATTCGATAGAGAACAAAAATTAAAAACAAATTATATTGAATAAAAATGGGCAGTACATCGCCTAACACTGGATATGCGGTTCCGCTTCGCTCCACCCATATTGCTAACGCAACATCGCATATCCAGAAACGTTAGGTAAAATAACAAAAAGCGAAATAAATATAACCATGGTTAAAGAAACAAAAGCTCATTTCATTCAGGCGGCAAAAAAACAAACTCCAAAGTACGACTATTTGTTAAGACATCTGCCCCACGTCGAAAAATGGGCCAAGCATCTTTTGAAGCAGAACCCGGAAGCTGACCCCGACATTGTCTTAATTTCGGTTTGGCTACACGACATCGGCCAAATTATTGGAGATAGTAAAATAGATCACGCCGTTAACTCCGAAATCGAAACAAAGCGTTTTTTAAAGGAAAATGGCTATGACCAACAAAAGATGCTGGCCATCATGCACTGCGTGCGAGCACACAGATGCAACGACGTACAACCTCAATCAATCGAAGCTAAAATAATTGCCGCCGCTGACTCCGCTAGTCATTTGACTGACATAGTTTATGCAGACATGGTTTCTCGCGGTGATGGTAAGGATACTGCGCTAGCAAAACTCGAACGAGACTATCGGGATGTCAGCATTTTTGCGGAACTGCAAAAAGAATTAACTGATCTTTATGAGGCTTGGAAAAATCTCATTAATGTATTCCCAGAAGAATAATACGCTTTTAGTTACTGCTCCGTTACACTTCGCCCTCGCTGCGCTTTCGCCATTCAGTTAAGGATAATTCTAACTGAACTGGATCAGGTCTTCTAACAAAGTATATGAGATTCGAACCTTGCAGATTCTCATCCAAATTTACAAAAAGATTTGATTTTTAAGGTGTGTTTTTGTAAACTTCACATATACTTAAACGTTAAGTGAAATTCAGAAATTTTCTTTTAAAAAATGAAAAACAACAAAAATGATCTAATTCAGCTGATACCAGGAAACCCCGGAACTAGTTTTGTCGTTTGTCTTCTTTACGCCCTGAATCATAAGTATAGTCTCAAAATCCCAAATAAAGATCAGCTTTCAATTTTTACAAAAGGAATTGTGAATTCTCGCCAAGTTTTTCATAGCGGCGTTCTAAGTTTAATTGCCCAAAAATATAAACACAACATTAGTGCCTTCACCAATAATCAGATTGTCAAAAAACTTGCCGAGGAAGAAATAAATAAAAAGCGGGTATCCTTTTTCTTAATGAAGTTAAATTTTGAAAATATCAAAAGATTGTTAAATAAATTTCAGTACGTTACACTATCTGTTGATATTTATTTCTTCTATCGTGATTATCACGACTATCATTTTTGTTGTTTGGGCAAAAATGGCAGAAATTACAGCGTGTTCGAGCCTAAACGGGGTGTTACTAAAAAACTTAACACAGAAGAATTGGAAAAAATGATCTCTTCGGTGGAAAAAGATTTAAGCGATGCCATTCTTGCCTTTTGTTGCTAAAATCATCGCTTTAAAGAAAATTTCTGACCTCTCGCAAGCTCGCCTCGTTGCACTCTCGCTAACGCTCGGGTCACTTAACACGGTATATCTGGTTCGGATCTTGCAAGACCCTCAACCCATATTTCGCCCCAGTCAAGAAAATGCTACAATAGGAACGAAACATCAGATATACCGAAACGTTATAAGAAATTTGAGTAGGGAACAAAGAAAATTATTGTAGAGGCAAAAATTTATTAACTACAAACATTTTTCAATACTTATGGTAGCAAAAATAATAGAAATCCATATTCCAGAATACCATTTGAATACAAAACCAGATTATCTCAAAGTCGGGCGAAAGGTTGATGTAGTAATTGAAAAGAATCTGCCCGATGGACAATATGTTTATAGAGCAATTGGAAAAGATGACCATCCCAACCTTTCGCTGAATGAATTTGTCAAGATAGTTCTCAAGTTAGGAACGGACAAATATGACCCCAAAAGAAAAGAAGTTTGTTTTGAGGGGTTTTGTATGTATGACCATGATATTCAAGCCGGGTCTTTTGATATAAAGAATCATAAAATTGTTTTGGACAGTTCTTATGAATATCCTTCAATGTTTGGTGATACCGTCAAGAAATTTTATGAAAATGTGCTTTTGGATAGGGGGTATAGAGTCAGAATTGATGTTTTAATAATCTATGATACAAACAAATTGGTAAGAGCGAAAAAAATTGATCCAAAAGCAGAAAGTGCAAGACCCGAGCTTGAAGAATGTTTATATAAATTCAAAGACCCAGAACATAAACTAGACGCATTGATAGGAATCGTTAAAATTCTAAGATAAATTTTTGCCCCTTTTCTTTAATAGAATGTTCCCTACTCAAACTCAAGCCACGCTGCGCTCTCGCAAAGTATTTAATTTCCACTTTGCTCGGGTCTCATAACCCGGTATATCTGGCTCACTTGTTGCACGCATTCGGCCCATATTGGGTAATTTTGTGGTAAGATAAAAACATTATAAAATTGCCCAACATCAGATATACAGAAACGTTGTGCAAAATTAGAAACTCTATGAAACCAAAAAAATACTCCCCCTCAGATACAAACAAGATCGATCTCGGGACAAAAATTATTTATAAATATCCAACTCCAACAAAGAAGATGGACATTGCCAAGATGATAGTCAATGGTCGCCACCCGAAAGACAAAAACACCTTTTTAGTCGAGCATGAATGTCAGTTTGTTATTTACGTTACCAAAGGAAGTGGCGTAATATATGCTGGTGATGAAAAATTTAAGGTTGGAGTTGGAGATGTGGTTTTTGTCCCCATAGAAAACAAATTTGCTGCTGAAGGCAAGTTGGAATATGTCACTGTAGATAATCCTGCCTTTTTCCTAGAACAATCGGAAGAGATTAAAGTTTAAGGACGAGTTTTAAACTTCTTTTTCACTTCGTTCGGTCGACCACGCTGCGCTCTCACTCAACATTTTAAACCAGTTTCGTTCGGGTCTGCTAACACGGTATATCTGGCTCGCTCCTTGCAGTCATTCGACCCATATTGCTTTCTTCACTTGTGAAGAAATGTTAAAATTGGACCGCAGACGTTCCTCGCAACTTTGCATATACTGAAACGTTATGCCAAGTTGAGGGCTTGTTTCTTGAGAGGTGAAAGGTGATTTGGGCAAATATTGTTATGTTAAACTAGGCTATGATGAAAAACAAAAATTTAATTTATGGATTTATTGCCTTCTTATTTCTGGTTGGCTTATTTCTCTTTTTTCGGAACAACTATCAAATTCAAGTTCAAGAAAGACCAGGCGAACCAATAAAATTGCTTCCGCAAATTTCAGGAAAGTGTGGGATAGAAAGTTGTCACGGTTTAGATATTAGTTGCGGTCCAAATATTCCCGAGGTTTGCAGTATGATGTATGCGGCTGGGGATAATTGCCGCCAGTTTGTCAGTTGCCGGTTAACAAATGGCCAGTGCAAATTAGAAAAGTCTCCGAGATTTGATAGTTGTAAATCTTGTGTAGAAAAATGTGAGCAAGATTTTCAAGGTGACCAAGTCAAATTTTTCGAATGTGAAAGCGAATGCGCAGAATAAAACAACAGTTTAAATAGCGGGGACTAGCTCAGATGGATAGAGCGCTGCGTTCGGGACGCAGAGGTCAGCGGTTCAAGTCCGCTGTCCCCGACCAAGAGAGTCTTTTGGAAAACATAGATTGGGCTTGCGGTCTAGTTTTTCTGGGTTTTTGACAAATTCTTTTCTTTGGGCTTTATAAAAGGCCGCAATCCCGATCATGGCGGCGTTGTCAGTGAGTAGGTTCCGGGAGTAGGGGAGAAAGACTTCTGTTTTATTTTCTTTACCAATTTTTTTTACTTCATTAACTAAATGCTGATTATTAATTACCCCGCCCCCCAAAAAGATTTGCTGAAAATCATGTTTTCTAATTGCTATTTGCAGCTTTAAAGTAATGGCATGAACGGCTGCTTTTTGAAAGGAAGCGCAAAAGTCAGCTAGGAATTGCTTGTCCTTTTTTTGCTTTTTGGGAGTTTTTTGAAGCTTATAAAGACAGGCGGTTTTAAGGCCGGAAAAGCTAAAGTTGAGAGTTTGGTTTCTGCTCATTGGAATGGGAAGGTCATATTTTAAAGGATTGCCTTTAGGGGCGAGCTTAGAAATTTCTGGCCCACCAGGAAAGGGGAGATTAAGTATTTTCCCAACCTTGTCAAAGGCTTCGCCAGCGGCGTCGTCTAGAGTTTGGCCTAATAATTGGTATTTTCCTATTTTTTCCATTAAAACTAATTGGGTATGTCCGCCGGAAACTAATAATCCCAGAACTGGAAGTTCTATTCTTTTGACCGTTCCTTTCCTTTTTTCATCTTGAGCGAGAGCGGAAAGAAGATGTCCTTCCATGTGGTTGATGGCCAGTAGGGGTTTATTGTATCTTTCTGCTAATTCTTTGGCTTTTTTAATCCCTACTTCCAAGGCAATAGAAAGACCAGGGCCTTGGGTAACGGCAATGGCCTCAATATCTTTCCAATCTGCTTTTGCTTCTTTTAAGGCCTGATTTATTACCGGTCCAATCTTTTTTTCATGCTCGCGCCTGGCTAGGTTGGGAACGATCCCGCCCCAAGGTTGGTGGGTTTTTATTTGGGAGTAAACGACATTGCTTAAAACTCGGCGACCCTTGGTCACAGCCGCTGCAGTTTCGTCACAAGAAGTGTCAATACTTAAAATAGTTTTGATTTTCATAATATTTCCTTATTATACTGCAAGGATAACTCTTTGTTATACTGTATCTATGGTTAATGATTGTGTCTTTTGCAAAATCATTAAAGGAGAAATACCGGCTTTTAAGGTTTATGAGGATGAAGATTATTTGGCTTTTTTAGACATTGCTCCTTTTACTATTGGCCACACCTTAGTGGTTTCTAAAAAACACTACCGTTGGGTTTGGGAAGTAGAAGATATTGGAAAATATCTTCAAGTAGTTCAGAAAATTGCTAAGCACTACCAGAAGGTTTTAGGAAGTGAATTAGTGGCTAGTGTAATTTGGGGGATGGATGTTTCTCATGCTCATATCCAGATCTTGCCGAATGCTAAGAATCTTAATTTTAATTGGCCCAGAGGAAAGTTAGATTTGGAAAAAGGGAAAGAGTTGGTTGAAAAATTATCTTTTTAGCTAATTTCAATTTCTCGGGAATTAGGATCTAGGTGCTTAAACTTAAGGTTTATTATCTTTACCTCTTTGTTTTTGATTATTTTTTCTAGCGCTGTTTTTGTTTTGTCTACCCATTCAATGGCCAAGACGTTTCCTGGTTTAATCATCTTATCTAGCCGAAGATCAACTAGCTCTTGAGGATTATCTAGCCGCCAAGCATCAATGTGAAATAGTGTTCCTTTTATTTTGTTTTTTAAGGAAAACGGATGTTCGTGAACTAGGGTGAAAGTAGGGGATCTAATGATTTGCTTTATCTCCAAGGCCTTGCCCAAGCCTTTAACAAACCGGGTTTTACCACTTCCCAGCTCTCCTCGGAGGGCAAAAATTAAGCAGCTACCTTTTAAATCAGGCAAATACCGGTCAATTAGTTTTTTGGCTAGCTGTTTAGTTTCTTTATTTGAGTTGGTTGTTATTATCATTTTGTCTATATTTTACTATATAGTGGGTTACATTTTAAAATTGGGTCTTGGCAAAGGGGAGTTTATTGGCTAGAATGCAAAACATGGTAAAAAAGAGGGCCTTGATTACAGGAATTACCGGATTTGCTGGTTCTCACTTGGCCGAACTTCTCTTGAAAGAAAGTATTAAGGTTTACGGCACTTACCGCTGGCGCTCCCGCACTGAAAACATCGATCATTTAAACGGCAAGTTAAATTTGATTGAAGCGGATTTACTCGATCTAAAGTCTTTGCAAAAGGTAATGATGGATGTTCGACCCGATTATGTTTTTCATTTGGCCGCTCAAAGCTTTGTTCCTGCTTCTTGGACTTCACCGGGAGTAACAATGGAAATTAATGCCGTTGGCTCGGTCAATCTTTTTGAAGCGATTCG
>CBDUUX010000011.1:0-13977 GCA_965370515.1 uncultured bacterium | reverse complement strand
CTGCTCCGCCGCCTCAGCATCATCAGCAGCATTATCAATAATCCGAGCCGGATCAGAAAAAGGATCAGCTTTTATCGCCTGCTGACGTCGAGTCAAAAGCTTTTTGAGCTCTTTTCTTAGAAATTCATTGACAGGCTTTAAAACCTTAGCAGGAAAAACAAAGACTTTCTTTCTAGCTCGAGGATTTTTGTTTATTCTTTTACTCATTTCTTTTTAGACCTGATAAAAATAGTTATTCCTAAACCCAAAGAACTCAACCCCATCAACAAGCTTCGCCAGTATAAACCATTGCCTAAATAGAAATCAAGTCCACTCTCCAAAAGAAAAACAATTGCTAGGGGGGCTAAAAACAAAAATCCCGATTTCCCCGAATGATACCAGGAGAAAGAACGATATCCGCTCCACAATCTTGCCAATAGATAGGAAATAAATACAAATAAAGCATGGATAAAGTAAGTTATTTTCCCAAAGGTTAAACCCATTCCCAGCAATAAACTCAAGATTGATAAAAGTCCGGCGGGCATAGTAGTTTCCAGAAGATACCAACTATTCCATTTATTTACTCGAGAAAGCAAAAGAGAAATAATTACCAAACCAATACTTCCGACTGGAAAAAAATAGTCCCCTCCCCCAAAAGCAAAAACTAAAAGTCCAGCTAAAATAAAAGTTAATCCTGTAAGTAGACTATAATAGATAATAGACTTTTCTGGATATTCCCCTTTTAGCTTGCGCCACAAGGTAAAAAGATAAATAACCAATGATAGAGGAATGAAAAAAAATAGGGGGTTAAACAATGCTTTATCCACCCGTATATGATAGCATATTGCTATCTTTAGGCCGTGGTGCTGGAACTGGTAGACAGGTAGGTCTCAAAAACCTATGGTGCTTGCACCGTGTGGGTTCGATTCCCACCCACGGCACAAAAACTACTTCCCTTTCTTCTCTTCTAGATCAAAAAAGCTAATATATTTGGAGTTAAAGTAAAGGCTGAATTTATCCACCGGGCCATTGCGATGTTTTGCTACTTCGCAAGTCACTGTTTCCTTGTTTTCTTCATCTTCCCGGTAAAGAAAGAAAACCACATCTGAGTCTTGTTCAATTCCGCCCGATTCTCGCAAATCCGCTAGCCTTGGCCGCTGAGTTCCCCGAGCTTCAACTGCCCGATTAAGCTGAGAAAGAGCTAATACGGGAACTTTTAATTCTCGGGCCATATTTTTCAAACCCTGAGAAATTTCCGATACTTCCTGGGCTCTATTTTCTAATCCCCTTCCCCGGACAAGCTGCATATAGTCAATTATCACCAGTTCTAATCCTGATTCTACCTGTAACCTTCTTGCCTTGGTGCGCATTTCCAAAACCGATTGAGCAGGCATATCATCAATAAAAAGTGGGGCTTCCGCCAAAACCCCCATTGCTTCCGATAAATTGGTAAAATCATCTTCGTCTAATCTTCCTGTTTTCATTTTCCAAGAATCAATTTGCGCTTGCCTAACCAGAAGCCGGTCAACCAACTCCTCTTTACTCATTTCTAGCGAAAAGAAACAAGTTGCTAATTTTTTCTCCACCGCCACAAACCGGGCAATATTTAGGGCCAAAGCAGTTTTTCCAATTCCTGGTCGAGACGCCAAAACAAGCATATTGCTTCTTTGCATTCCTGCCAATAAGTTATCCAGATCGGTAAATCCAGTTGGGGTTCCCCTCATCCCCTCTCCTCTTTTTTGAAGTTCATCTAGTCGATCAAAACTTTCTGATAAAACATCACGGAGCGAAACCGGGATTCCTCGCAGACTATGTTGAGAAAGAGCAAAAACCAACTGCTCTGACCTATCTAGCGCTTCATCCGGTTCTAAGCCCTCATCAAAAGCCGCTTCATTAATCTCACCGGCAATAGAAATTAACTGCCGCTTAATGTATAGATTTTTAATAATATTGGCATAGTGAACCGCATGAGAAGAGGTGGGTACGGAATTGGCCAGCTTTGTTAACTGGGTTCGGCCCCCTATTTTTTTTAGCGCCCGTTTGGTTTTCAACTTTTCCCCTACAGTTACCAAATCAATTGGCGTTCCTTCTTCATAGAGACTAAGAACAGATTCGTAAATCTGGCCAAAGGAGGGATTATAAAAATGCTCCGGTCTTAAAACTTCGGCAACTGCCAAAACCGCATCCTTATCAATAAGCAAGGCGCCCAAAACAGAAGTCTCTGCTTCAGTAGATTGGGGCGGCACCCGATTAGTTTTTGCCTGAGACGGTTTTGCCATTCTATAATTTACTATCAAGTAACACTATTTTTCGCTCATCACTACTAACTTCCTCTTTGCTGAGTAGTAGTTTCTCTTGGGGCTTAGTATCCTCCTGGTCTAGAGCGTCCAAGAAAACTTTCGCCCAATCTCCGCTCAACATTTCACTTTTAACAATAGTTTCATCACAAAAAGGAATTAAAATTGCCGGGGAAATTTTTCGGGAAACCTCTTTTATTCCTTTAGCGCTCCCCTTTTCTTTTCGACCAGTTTTTAAAAACAAAATATCTATATTGGGAAAATCTTGAACCAGCCTCTTTACTCCCTTTATTTCTAAATCCCACCAAAAAACAAGTTGAAAGTCTTTCATTTTAAACCAGTATCCGGAAGAAAAACCCTTTACTTCAATCCCTGCTACCTCGTACTCCCCTGGTCCTGGAGTCCAAAAAACCTTATCTTGTTCAGCTCCCTCTACTCTTTTTCTTAAAAGATTGTTTGTGTTTCGAGACTGTAAAACTAAATCAGCCTTCACTTTTGGAAAAAGAGCTTTTGTTTTATCTTCTGAAAAAGGTTGAGTTAAAACTAGCTGTTTTCCCTCTTGAATTCGGAAACTTTGCCAACCTAAATATCTAATATCCATGTCTTTATAAATATAACATGGATAAAAAAAGTTCACAACCTTAAAAATGCCCTTCTTGACAGTTGAGCTAGCCTTGAGTTATATTAAAGATATCATTTAAAAAATATGCGTAAAGAAGTCTTTTTGGCAATTATTATAGGAACCCTGCTCGGCTTAGGGGTAATGTTGACTTGGGAAAGCAATAAAAGAGGCTGGTTTGATAAATTCCTTCCTGAAAAGCCTTCTTCAGTTGAAAACGAAAGTTCTCCTATTCCCACCCTTCCTAATAAAAAAGAGCCTCAGTTAACCATTTTAGAACCTGAAGACGAAACTATTTCTACTAAAGAAAAAATTACTATTAAGGGGGAAGCGGAAAGTTTGGCTACAGTAATTATTATCTGGGAAGAAGGAGAAGATATTCTGGTTGCCGATGAACAAGGTTTTTTTGAAACAGAAATTGACCTTTCGACTGGCCCTAATGAAATTGAAATCTCAGCTTATAATGATAATAATCAAGTAACTAAAAAGATCTTGACAATTACCTATTCTACGGCTAAATTCTAGATTTCTTTTTATCCAAAAATGAAAAAACTATTTTTCTTAACCACTTTAATTTTCCTGACCGCCACTCTCTTTTTGATTAAAAAGCCTTTTGCTCAGGAAAGTACTTTTTCAGCTGAAGGTGATGATAAAAGCAAAGAAATTGAGCAAATCAAAAAGTCAGTCCAGCAAATAGTAGAAGAAAAGCTTGAGCAAGTAATTTCTGAACAAAAGAAAGTTGGCTGGCTAGGAACCATTATAAACAAAGATAGCAGCACCATTACCTTAGAAAACAATAACAATGAGCGAGAAATCCTTTTTAGTGACGAAACCGTTATTGTTGATCTTAAAAGTCAAAAACTAAAACTAGAAGACTTAGCCGAGGGCAAAAAAGTCGTTGCCTTGGGCTACCAGCAAGCAGAAAACATCATGGAAGCAAAAAGAGTTATTCTCGTAAACGAAACTGAAACCAACAAGCTTCCTTTACTGGGCACTATTTCTGACAAATCCCAAGTTGAAAACTTAATTGTCATTACTCCCGCCAACGACAAGGATCAGACTTTAGAAATAATGATCGGCCCAAAAACAGAAATCGTAAACGAAAATGATGAAGAAATAGGTTATGACAAACTAGAAAAGGGGCAAAGAGTCGGGGTTGTTTACGAAACAGGAGAGGCTACAAATAGTGCCCTCTTGATAAGAATAATGTCAGCTCCTGAAAATAACTAGAATAAAGAAAGGCATTTTTCAAAAGAACTTGACAAGAAAAAATTCCGTGTTAAGATAGATTACATGAACAAAAGCGCAAGAGTCGGACAGTTTGCTCATCATCACCAACTTAAACCTTAGTTGGTGGTCCTTTAGTGCTTTAATTAGAACCCGCCAACGAGGCGGGTTTTTTTGTTCCCCTTAATAAATCTAGTAAAGTCGAACAACCCGCCGAAAAAACGCAGTGTGAGCCGTATATGAATAATATTGAAAAGGCGAACACTAAGTTAAGGCGGGTAGAGGCGGCAATACGTGGTGGCTGTAGCTCAGTGGTAGAGCGTCTGTTTGTGGAACAGAAAGTCGCGGGTTCAAATCCCGTCAGCCACCCCAAATTAAAAATTATTAATTAAAAATTACAAAAACAAAAAGGAGATAAAAAATGACAATTGAACAAAGGGGGTCGGTTCACCCCTATCGAAAAACAAACTTATGAAATTGAAACAGTTAACCAGGCGTTAGAAGGCATGACAAAGCCATGGCGTGAAGCTGGTATGGAGTTACCAACATTTTCGCTAAAAGAAGTTAGTCGAGTTACAGATTTAAACCCTCTTGTAATCGCTAGAAACACACTTTCTCTTGAATCAGACGCCGCCATCGTCGGCATGGGTAGCAATTTTAGTGAATGGCTTAAAAAAACTAGAACTCCCCGACCCTCAAAAAGACTTGACAGGCTGGCCAGCATTATTTGGCGCGAAGGACAAAGATATCAGCGCCGTCCCCAATTCCCATCAGGAGGAGCCGTTGGCAAACCAACTAGGAGAAGAGTCGAAAGTCGAGTGGCCCAATATCAAATTAGCCAAACAAAGATCACGATTCGACAGACCAATCTGGAAGAAGCAAAAAAACAAAGAAGATTGAAAATTAGCCGAAAAAGGAAAGAAAGAGCAGTGCGCCAATTAACAAGAGAAATGCCTAACTTAAAAAGTCTAAGTAGAATATTCCAAGTGTATGATTTGTTGGGTAATACAGGTAATATTTCTAGCGCTACCCAAAGAGCTTTCCAGTCTTGGGAAAAAACCGGAATAATTGACTTCTTTCAATTTACTTGCCCTCGAATTAATGCTACTGCCCTTTTTGGACCCTGTCCAAAAAAGTATTTATTAACAGATCCTTCTGGAAATAATTTTGAATCCACCATTAACAGGCTAAAGCGATTAGCCAAATCCCTAACCTCAGCCGGCTTTAAATTTAATCTCACTATTATAATTGGTGATACAGACGAACCAGATTATATATTTCCTGTGCTGAAGAACCCAAGTTTCACTGGAATAGAAAAGCGTAAATCCTTATACGCGCTAAATTTTACTTATCAAACAAGAAGACAATGCTCTGGTTGGCTTGAAAAAATAGATATCTATCAATGGAGTGAAATAGCTGAACTTCTAAGGAGAGAATTGGGTTGCCCCCCAGAAAAGCAGCCCAACATGTCAAATGGTGATTATCAAGCAGAAATAACCAGAATGAGGGAGTCTTTTTCTCCAGGCAACTATTACGACGGCTTACCCATCCCAACCAATGATCAATTAACCCAGATGGTAAACCTAAAATTCCTTACTTATGCCCAACAAGGGCGAGCTTCAAGTATATTATTCCCAAGCGCCATTTTACTCCAAAATGAGTTTCCTCGTTTATTAAGAACAAAAATGTTAAACAGCCAAATTGAAGATCCTGACAAAAAAATAGTAGCCCTTTATCCGTACGGAAGAAGCAATAGTCTTTATTAATTAAGGAAAAACAATGAAAACTAAAATTAAAATATCTAGCTTGATTATAAACAAACTCAACAAAACCCTAGCTACTCTTTATCAATTAGACGCCAGGAAAGAAAAAAATCCAGATTGGAAGATTATTGCTTCCAATATTGCCACAAGCCTCTATGAAGAAAAACCACTACCCTTATTGCTATTTACCTGCTCTACTATAAATTCCGAATATCTCTTTAATCAAAAGAATCCTGAGAAATATGTTTCTCTCAGCCCAAAAGGAAATAACCTTGAGGCTGACTTATTAACAACAAGAAAATTTTATAACAAGCTTAAAAATATTATTCCCGTAAGGCTAATTATTCTTATTGGAAATACAGACCCTTTTTATATCTATTCGCAAGAATGGTCACTTTATCCCCTAACAGATAAAAAAACGCTGTGGAAGCGCTTTGAAATAAGGTGGGGAAAATATCAAAAAAATCTCGATGACTGGCTAAAACTTAGCTTTCCCAACATCAATATTGAACTTGTCAGTTGGTATAAATTAGAAAAACAGTGGGAAAAAACTACCCAAGCCAACTTTCAACTTTTCTATTCTAATGTTTATAAAAACATAGATTCATATTTCTCTGAAAAAGATTTAACCTGGGAATTGGAAAAACTGAACCAAAATTTTGGAGTCGGGAAATATTTTGAGAATCTTAAAAAACCAGCCCTGACCACTCTAAAAGACTGGGTTAAAAGAAAATTTACCGAATACGCTGTTCAGGGTTTTTGGCTAAAACAAATATTCCCTTTTGGAATATTACTCCAAAACGAAAAACCCAGCGAGTTAAGAACTCGAATGTACCAGCCTTTAATAAAAAAAATTCTTGAATCTAGGCTACCTGTCCTTTATCCTTATGGATTCGACCAAGCTGGATTTCAATAAAGCAAGTAAACTTTTATGTTAAAATTTAAACAGTGAAATGAAAGATAAAAAAGAAAAAACCAGTTTGCAACCCCTTAAGGGGTTTCGGGATTTTTTACCCAGGGAAGCAATTAAGCGCCAATGGCTTAAGGATAAACTAATTGGCATTTTTGAGAATTGGGGCTATGATCCTTTGGAAACCCCCACCCTTGAACCACTAGAGATATTTCAGGGGGAAATCGGCGAGGGCGAAAATCTCTTTTATAAGTTTAAAGACTTAGGCGGAAGAGATGTAGCTTTACGCTACGACCAAACTGTCCCTACCTGTCGAGTGGTCGCCCAATACTTTCAACAATTACCAATGCCTTTCAGGCGCTATCAAATTCAACCCGCTTTTCGCGCCGAAAAACCGCAAAAAGGCCGTTATCGAGAATTTGTTCAGTGCGATGCTGATATTTTCGGTATTGCCTCACCTTACGCCGACGCTGAGCTCATCGCTCTTTCTTTAGATATTTATCGCCAGTTAGGATTTAAACAAGCAAAAGTACTTATTAACAATCGTGCCCTACTAAAGAATATCCCTTACAAAGCTCTTGTAGCCATTGATAAGCTAAAGAAGAATGGTAAAGAAAAAGTAATTACTGAAATGATGGCTCGAGGAATATCAAAGAAAAAAGCCGGGGCCTATTTAAAAAAAGTCATTAATACCAAGCCTGATGAAACAATAAAAATCATTTTAAGCTATCTGGAAAAAATGAATTTTGACAAAAGTTGGTATAAGTTCGAACCCACAATCGTTAGATCATTTTCCTATTCCAGCGGACCAATTTGGGAGGTTGAAATCCCTGGTTTTAAAGGCGGATCTGTTCTTGGCGGAGAAAGGTTTGATAAGATTATTACAAGTCTTAGCGGATTAAAGGTTCCCGCCACTGGGTTTGGGCTTGGTTTTGACCGTACTTTAGAAGCGGCTGAACAGTTTAACCTTATTCCCGATATTCCCACTCTAAGTCAAGTTTTAATAACCATTTTCTCGCCCAATTTATTTAATAACTCCCTAGAAATAATCAAAGTCCTTAGAAAAAGCAAAGTCAACTCCGAGATCTACCCTGATCCAAACGTAAAACTGGACAAGCAGCTAAAGTATGCTGATAAAAAAGAAATTCCTTGGGTGGTAATTATCGGCCCAGAAGAAGTTGAGAAAAAGGTAGTAGTTTTGAAAAATATGGAAAGCGGAGAACAAGAAAAACTCACTTTAGCCCAACTTATTAGCAAGCTCAAACCAAGAAGCCCGACAGCCTGCCTGTCGGCAGATAAGTTTAGAAAATTAGAATTTAGAGTTTAGAGTTTGTGGCGCTAGGATTAGTTGTAAATCCCCATCCAACACCTTATCCAGCTGCCTAATCTTTTTGTTCGTGCGGTGATCAGTAATTCTATTTTGGGGATAATTGTAACTTCTTATTTTCTCCGCCCTCCCCCCTCCTCCCCCGGCCTCACCGGAAGAAACAACACTTCCTCTTTTTCGATACTCTTATAGCTGCCAAAACTTACTTCGAAGTAAATACAAATCCAGCGCTGTATTTCTCACCTGGGTTCTTTCCTGCTGACTGGAAGTTACTATTCCGGTTGGTTTATGACGCAACCTTGCTGCAGTGGAAACCTTGTTCACATTTTGCCCCCCCGCTCCCCCGGAGCGGAAAAACTCCCATTCCAGCTCATCATCCCGAATTTGAATTTCCCGGGCATTAACTTCCGGCAAAACTACCACTATGGCAGTAGAAGTATGAATTCTCCCTCTTTTTTCAGTTTCTGGAATTCGCTGAACCCGATGCACTCCCGTTTCCTCTTTAAGAGTGGGGTAAGCGCTAAATCCTAAAACTTTTATTGTTCCCTCATCAATCATTTGGGTCTTAAAGTTCTTTTTTTCACAAAAACGAAGATACATTCTCAGTAAGTCTGAAGCCCAAAGCTTGGCTTCATTTCCACCGGTTCCTCCTCGAACCTCTAAAACAGCAATATTGGGGTTAATATTCATTATAATCTTGTCTGAAAAACTCCTATTTCTTCTTCCTTTTGCGAATCTTCTTTTTGAGAGGATTTTGCTTCGCCTTTTCTCTTTTTTCCTGAAAACGCTCCAGTCGACCCTTGGTATCAATGAACCGAGACTTGCCAGTAAAAAAGGGGTGACAAGCGGAACAAATTTGAACTTTTATCTCAGAGACAGTGGCACCACTAGTAAAGCTCGCGCCACAAGCACAATTTACCTTGGTTTGTTCGTGATACTCAGGATGAGTTTTTTTCTTCATCAGGTTTAAATTGTAACATCTCTACTCTTTTGCCTCAAGGATTGCCTTAATTTCCAGCTCCTCCCCTTCTCGCCAAACCCTAAGATCAGCTTTACTCCCGGCTTTTTTACTACCGATTATTTTGATCAAACCATTATCCTTTTCATCTAATTTCCGGCCATCAATATGAGTAATAATATCTCCTGTTTTCAAACCCGCTTTATCAGCCGGAGAATCAGTAATTATTTCCCGCAAATATGCCCCCTCTGGAACCTCATTTAAAATCGCTGCTTGCTTGGAGATCATTTGGTAGCGGACCCCAAGATAGGGGCGGGCAAACTCACCTGTGGAATGAAAATTATCTAAAGACTCTTTAACAACATTAATGGGAATCGCAAAGCCAATGTTCTCCCCTATCGCCGAAACAGCTACATTCACCCCAATCACCTCTCCGCTTGAGTTAAGCAAAGGCCCACCAGAATTACCGGGATTAATTGCGGCATCAGTCTGAATGACATTGTCCAGCCGCTCAACGTAGCCTTCCAGGGGAGAGCCCGCGGTTATTCCTCGTCCTAATCCTGAAATTACCCCCACAGTAACAGTATGACGAAATTCGCCTAAAGCCGTACCAATAGCAATTGCTTTCTGGCCAACCTTAAGCTGATTAGAATCTCCTAAGATTAAGCCCGGTAAATTCACTTCCTCTACTTTTAAAATTGCCAAATCATTAACCGGGTCCCGATAAATATTAGTAACATTTAAAACTTCATCAACTTGCGTAATCACTCGGTATTCAGCTTGAATATCAGAAACTACATGCTTATTGGTCACTATTAAACCTTGTTTACCCTCAACGACAAAGCCCGTACCAATATCCTGCTCAATCTTTTTCTCCTGCGGCTTAACGTTAAAAAAACCAAAAGAACCGGAAGAAAAAAGGTCCGAAAAATCTGAACCAACAATAGTTACCTTACTAATGCTTACCGTTAATACTGAAGGAGCGGCCTGCTCAACCACGCCTGAAACCATTAACTCCTCCTCAACAACCCTTTGCCCCACGACCAAGCGATCAACTAGGGCTACCCCCCAAAAACGGTCAGTAATTGCCCCACCCAAGAAGGCCCCCATTAAAAAAAATCCCAAGGCCAAACCGACCAGTAAATAGCGCCCCTTTTCACTCATTTCAGCAATATTTCTATTCCTTTTTCCAATACCTGGTCAACTTCAGAATCAATCTCTTCTTCTAAACTTACAACAACATCCGGGTCAATCCCCTGATCGTGGATATTTTCTCCTCCTGGCAACAACCAGCGGGCCACAGTAGTATGTAGGCCCGATCCTCCGGGAAAATCTTCTGGTTCTTGAACCGTTCCTTTCCCAAAGGTTGTTTCACCGATAATTTTAGCTCGGCCATAGTGCTTTAAAGCACCCGCTAATATTTCTGAAGCCGAGGCTGAACCTCGATTAACCAAAACTACTAAAGGAATCTCAAGAAGACTGCCCGTTCGATTAACTCGATAGGTTTGATTGTCACTCGTTCCTTCTTGCTTAACCACCACTCCTGAGGATAGAAATTCACTGGCAACATAAACTGATCCTTCTAAGTAGCCTCCGGGGTTGTTCCGCAAATCTAAAATTACTCCCCCAAAGCCAGGAGAAAGCTCCTCAGTTAAAACAGTTTTCACCCACTCTTCCCACTGCCCATACATTACTTCTGAAAACTGCAAAAGATGAACATAGGCGATCTTCTTGCCATCCCCTTCCAACCACTCACTGGCTAAACTGGGAATAATAATCTTGTCTCTTTTTAAATCCACTTCAAAAGGAAGCTGTTTTTCCCGAAACAAAGTCAGGGTAACTATCGTTCCCTCCTTGCCCCTGATTAACTTCACTGCCTCAGGAAGAGAAATTCCTTCTGTATCCTGATCAATTTCTTCATTTTTATCAACTATCTTTAAAATTAAATCTCCTGCCTTTACTCCTGCCCTACTTGCCGGAGTGCCATCTAAGGGAGCAATTACCGACAAGGTTTCTTCTTTGTAACCCAACTGAATTCCTACTCCCCCAAACTCACCATTTAACTCTTCTTTCGTAACCTTATTATCCTGAGGAGGGAAAAAGGCAGTATAGGGGTCCCCAAGAGCTCCAACCATCCCTTTAATTGCCCCGTAAACCATTTTTTCCACATCAAGAGCAGAACTATCTAAATAGCGCTCTTCCAGCCTTTCCCAAACATGCCAAAAAAGAGTAAGATCGGCCTTAGAAGAAATGGGCTGAGAAAAAGGTACCGATTTACTTAAACCAAAACGAAAACCAATTCCTCCGCTTAAAACCACTAAAAAGGCAATTAAAACAATGTTTTTAAATTTAGAGAAACTAACCTTTCTTTTATTCATCATTTGCTTCCAAACAAACTAATACTTGGCTATGAGCGGGACTAACAAAACAGTATTGTCCGAGTAACTCAATTAATTCAACCTTAGTCTTTTTACCTTTTTCCAAAGAAAAAATCAAGACCGGTAAAGAAGGATCTTGGAGATCAGGTAGTTTTTGAAAACTAATAAAAGCGGCTACTCCCAAGGCCGCTCCTTTTCCGGCTAATGATCCGGAAATTTCTTCGACTACCAACACTTGTCCTTTGTGTTCACTGTTAAGTGAGCTTAAAGGATTATCTTCTAGGGCTGTTAGCTTCCCCCAGCCAACCCCCTCCCCAAAACCTTCTCCTAAAAATTCTTGGGCGAGAAAAGTAATTTCAATCTTTCCTTTTGTCGCCTGAGCAACAGTTCCGGAAACAGGAGAAATCAGTTTTTCTTCTTCCTGGCCAATTAAAATCTCTAAATATCCTTTTTCTTCACTCAAAGAAATAATCTCTCCTTTAACCGGAGATATCCAGGTTAATTTTTGTCTTGGAAAACCGACCTTTTCAAAAAGAACCCCTTCTACTTCTACTCTTTCTCCTACTATTTTTTTGCCCCCCTTAGCCCAAGTTCCCAAGCCAGAACGGAGCCAAGAAGGAAAGGCTATCTTTTTGGTGATTTTTCTTTGTTTAAGCGCTAAAACATCGCCAACCTTGACTAATTTCCCTTTTTTAATTAAGATTTTGGCTTCGGGCCCAATTTTAGCCAACCAAACTGACCGGGGTTTTTCGGTTTTCTTTTTTTTCATCCTTAGCTTAAGGATATCATTTTCTGAAAGAAGCCACAAAGGGAAGTAAAGCCAAGTGTCGAGCCTGCTTTATTGACTTGGTTAATTGGCGCTGATGCTTAGCGCAATTACCATTCCTCGCTTTTGATAAAATTCCTCCCCGGACACTTAAATACTTTTTAAGCTCCAGATATTGCTGATAATTAGGAACATTCTTGTTTTCACAAAACTGACAAGGCCGAGGTTTAAAAATTCTTGTTTTTCTTTTACTTGGTCGCTTCATTTAATTACTTTAATTGATTAATAATCTTTTTTTTAAAAAAGCTAAAAGGGCGGCTGATCGTCTTCTTCTTTACTTCCTGCCTTATTTCCTGTTTTACTTCCTGTTTTATTTCCTGTTTTGTTTTCTGCCTTAGCCTCTTTCTTTTTTTCCTTTTCTTTCGGTTTTTCATTTTGTTCAATTTTAATTTCCTGGTTATCCCCAAAAGCAGCTGGTTTTTCTAATCCTGTTTCCAAACCCCCTTTTTGGGCAGCTTGACGAGAATCTAAAATAATCATGTCACTAATAATTATTTCGGTATCTTTTCTCTTAATTCCGTCATTACCAGTCCATTCTTTATGCTGAAGCCTGCCCTCAACATATACTCTCTTTCCTTTGGTTAATAGCTGAGAGCAAAGCTCGCCTAGTTTATTCCAAGCCACAATTCGATGAAATTGAGCGTCTTCTTTTTGCTCTCCTGTTTGGGCAGTCCAGCGTCGATTTGTGGCCAGCCCAAAACTAGCTACGGCTACTCCGCCCGGAGTATAGCGCAACTCCGGATCCCGAGTTAAATTACCAATTAACATAACCTTATTTAAACAGCGATTAGCCATTTTTTCTTCTCCTCCTATATTAAACTTTTTAAAGCTTTATCCATAAATAACGCAACATTTGATCTTCTCGATTTAAAAACAAATCAACTTCTCTTAAAAGTGGATTTTCGGCAAAGGAAACTTCCCAAACAAAATACTGCCCTTCAGCCTGGTTTTTGATCAGATAAGCGAGAGTTTTTAGGCCCCAATCATTTTGCTTATCTACCACACCCTTTGCTTTGGCGATTTCTCCCTCCACTCGCTTTAGGAGCGAAGCCTGATCTTTCTTCTCTAAATTAGGAGGAAGGATAAAAATAAACTCATACTTCCATTTCTTTGCTTTTGTCATCGTCGTTAGTGGATAATTATAGCCTCTAGTTTCTTTTTCGTCAACTTCTAATCTTTTCTATCTTAAACCCTTCGGGCAAATCTACCGCGCCAAATCCCTTTTCGTCCATCTCTATCCTAATCTTATCAGCTTCTTTAAAATTACCTATCCTTCTTAAATCGTCTCTTTTTTTGGCCAAAACTTTAATTTCCTTAGGAATAGTGATATTTTTTAAAGACTTGGAGTTTTTTAAGTTTAAGCCCAATACTTTACTAAATTCTAAAAGAAGCGCCCTCTTTTCGTCCTTTGAAATCTTACTCTTGATCATTTTCCAAATTACTCCTATTGCCTGAGGAGTTCCCAAATCATCAGCGAGGGCATTAATAAACTTTTTCCTCCAAGACAAGCTCTCTTTTCCAATTTCTACTTTTTTAACAGGACCATCCAAAAAGCGAACAAGTTTTAAATAAGCCGCCTGAGTACTTTTCAGGGCTTCCCAGTCAAAAACCAAGCCTTGTTTATAGTGAGAAGTAAGTACTAAGTAGCGAAAGACTAAGGGGTCAAACCCTTTTTTTAGTAAATCGGTAACTA
>CBDUUX010000010.1:0-13980 GCA_965370515.1 uncultured bacterium | reverse complement strand
AAGGAACAGAATTATTTCGGGACTTTCTAAGGCAGTTTTAGTAATTGAAGCGGCCCAAAAATCGGGAACTTTAATAACTGCCAGGCTGGCCGCCGAACAGGGTAAAGATGTTTTTGCTGTCCCCGGGCCGATTACTTCCCAGCTTTCGGCCGGCACTTCTTATCTTATTTCCCAAGGAGCGAAGTTGGTTTCCAGCGCTAGTGATATTCTGGAAGAGTTGTAACTCCCATTTTTTATTGTTAGGATACTTGTCATGAAGAAATTAATTGTGGTGGAATCGCCGACTAAAGCGAAAACCATTGGGAAGTTTTTGGGTAAGGATTACGAGATTATTGCGACCATGGGGCATATTCGGGACTTACCTAGTGAGCGATTTGCGATTAAAATTACCGAAAATGGCGATACTCTTTTTGAGCCGCAGTATAAAATTGTTCCCAATAAAAGAAAGATTGTCGTTCAATTAAAAAAGAGCATTAAAAAGGCGGGTGAGGTTATTCTGGCTACTGATTTAGATCGGGAAGGAGAGGCAATCGCTTACCACGTTGCCGTGCTGGGTTCAAGCTTAAAGCTTAAAGCTAAAAGCTCAAAGTTTTCAAGGATTGTTTTTCACGAAATTACTAAAAAAGCGATTACCAAAGCCTTGGCTGATCCTCGAGAAATAGATGACAATCTGGTTAATGCTCAACAAGCAAGAAGGATTCTGGATCGGATTGTGGGCTATAAGCTTTCTCCTTTATTGTGGCGTAAAGTCAGGAGAGGATTGTCTGCTGGCCGAGTGCAATCAGTAGCTGTTCGCTTAATAGTAGAGCGAGAGCGGGAGATTGAAAAATTTAAAAAACAAGATTACTTTCGATTTTGGGCGGTATTTAAAACTAAAAAAGGAGAGGAATTTACGGCAGAACTGATTAAGATAGGGGAGGAAAAAGTTGAGAGTAAAAAAAGATTTGAGTTGTTTGCCGGCAGTTATCAGGTAGCCAAAACAATTTTAACTGATAGTCAAAAAACGGAGGCAGTTGCTTTTGATTTGTCCTTAACTCCAGTTGTTGAGGAAGTTGAGGAAAAAGAAAAGTCGCGCTATCCTCCTCCGCCTTTTACTACTTCAAAATTGCAGCAAAACGCCTCTCGTGGTTTTGGCTGGTCTTCTCGACTAACAATGCGAGTGGCTCAGGGCCTGTATGAGCAGGGTTTGATTACCTATCATCGGACTGATTCAACTTACTTAAATTCAAAATTTGTGGAAAAAGCAAGAGCGGTTATAAAAAAAGAGTTTGGCAAAAAATATTTGCCTGGTAAGCCTGTGTTTTATAAAACTAAATCGAAATTAGCCCAAGAGGCTCATGAAGCGATCAGGCCGACCAAGCCGGAAAGGGAAAAAACAACCAAAGGCGATCGGCGCCAGCAAAAACTTTATCAGCTTATTTGGCAAAGAGCCCTAGCTTGCCAAATGAGCCCCGCCAAATTAGCGACTACTAAAGTAAAAATAAAAGATGGCCATTTTTTATTTTCAGCTTCGGGGACAAGGCTAGTTTTTGCTGGGTTTTTCAAGGTTTATCCGGTTGTTTTTTCTCAAAATACTTTGCCTTTGCTAAAAAGTAAAGAAAAACTTAATTATTCTAACTTAGGGCTAACTAGCCATCAAACCAAGCCGCCGCCTCGCTATAGTGAGGCTTCTTTAATTGCGATTTTAGAGAAAGAAGGCATTGGCCGGCCCTCAACCTATGCGTCAATCATTTCTTTAGTTCAAAAACGATCCTATGTAGAAAAAGAAGAGCGTTGTTTTTTGCCGACTAATTTGGGGTTAGCAGTTAATGATTTTCTGGTCAAGTATTTTCCCGATATTTTAGATCTGCCTTTTACGGCGAGCATGGAAAATGATTTTGATAAGATTGCTAACGGTAAGAAAGAATGGATGAAGGTGGTGGGCGCTTTTTGGAAGCCTTTTATTAAAAAAGTAGACAAAACTAAAGAAAAGTCAGAAAGAGTAAAAATAGAGGTGGAAGAGGTGGGGGAAAAATGCCCCGAGTGTAAGCGGGGTGATTTGGTTATTAGAATTGGCCGGTTTGGCAAGTTTATCGCCTGCTCAACTTACCCGGAGTGTAAATATACTCGAGCAGTAATTAAGCAAGCGGACTTTGAGTGTCAGGAGTGTGGAGCGCCGGCGATTATTAAAAAAACCAAGCGGGGTCGAGTTTTTTACGGTTGTTCTAACTATCCGGGCTGTAAGTGGGCTTCTTGGAAAAAACCGAAAGAACTTGTCAAGAAAGAAAAAGAAAATCCAAAGCCTCTCTCTTAAAATATTTTCAGATTTATCAAAAAGGAGCCACACCATCTTTTTAAAGATTTGAATTTTGTGTATTATATTAGCAATGGAAGAAAGTAAGATGCGTTTTTTTGAAATTCGGGTTCCGAAAAGTAATGAGTATACCTTTGAACAAACTCAGGTACTTTTAGCTAACCTAAACCTATGGGAAAAAAGATTTTTGTTTTTTAAAAAAGGCATTCCTTTAAGTTTGGAAATAGCTTGTATTGAGCAAAAAATCTACTTTATTGTTGGGGTTCCTACAGCTTACGCTGATTTTTTCCAATCCCAAGTGTTGGCGCAGTACCGCGATTGTTTAATTAGTCCAGCCAAAGACTATCTGGCCAAATTCGACGAGGATGATTTTAGCGCTTTACAGCTAACTCTTGTTCGGCCCTGGTATCTGCCGATTAAAACCGCCGATCAGTTTGACCAGGTTGATCCGCTTTCTTCAGTGCTGGCAACGATGGCTAAAAACGCAAAAAGCGAAGATATTTTGGTTTTTCAGTTGATTTTACTGCCGGCCAGGAAAAAATGGCAAGCGGGTTTGATTAACTTAGCTAATACTGGCGGAGGAAAAGATGAAAATGGCCGTTCTTTACAGCACCTCCAAAAAAGCGAAATTGAGCTTAAGGCGTCCCAGGCGGGTTTTAAAACTCATTTATGTCTGCTTTCTAATAATCCAGACGGCTTGCAAGCCCTGGCCGGCAGTTTTGGCAGCTTTGCTCATCCGGGGGGTAATTATTTAACCACGGTTAAACCTAGTCGTCTAAACAGAAAAAAAGTAATTAAAGCGATTTTTACCCGTTTGCCTCTTGGCAAGGGCCGGATTTTTAATAATTTAGAAATTGCTTCGCTTTGGCATCTACCGACCGCTTTAATTACTTTGCCCAACATTGCCTGGGGTCGAAAAATTGTTTCGGAGGCGCCGGATAACTTACCGATTGCCGAAGGGCTAACTCTCGAAGAAAAACAACAGATTACTTTTATCGGTAAAACTGAGTATAAAAATCAACTGATGACTTTTGGAATTCATCGAAAAGACCGGCCTCGGCACGTTTATACAATTGGAAAAAGCGGGACCGGTAAAACTACTTTAATTGCTAATATGGCCATTGAAGATATTCGAAAAGGGGAGGGAGTAGCGGTAGTTGATCCACACGGAGACTTAATGTCTATTTTGTTGCAATATATTCCTAAAAATCGAATCAACGATGTTTGTTATTTTAATCCAGCTGACCCGGAATATACCTATCCTCTAAATCCATTGGAAGTAAATAATCCTTCTCAACAAGAGTTAGTGGCCTCGGGGATTGTTTCTATTTTCCATAAACTCTATGGCCATTCTTGGGGGCCAAGATTAGAGCATATTTTACGAAATAGCCTTTTAACTTTAACTGCAGTGCCGGATACCACCCTGGGCGATGTGATTAGAATTTTGACGGATAAAAACTTTCGGGAAAAAATAGTGGATAAACTGGGAGACAAGACCCTAAAAGCTTTTTGGCAAAAAGAGTTTGACAAAATGGGAGAGAGATTAAGAGCCGAGGCGATTTCGCCTATTTTAAACAAGGTGGGCCAGTTTGTCACTTCACCCTTGATTCGGCAAGTGCTTGCTTATCCTAAAAGTAAGGTTAGAATTGAAGAGATTATGAATCAGGGAAAGATTTTGCTGGTGGATCTTTCTTCGGGAAAAATCGGGGAGGACAACTCTGCTTTATTGGGGGCAATGATTATTACCCAGATTCAACTTTCGGCCATGAATCGAGTTTATATTCCCGAGCAAGAACGAAGGCCCTTTTATTTATTTGTTGACGAGTTTCAAAATTTTGCCACTAAGTCGTTCATCAAAATTCTCTCCGAAGCGAGAAAGTTTAAACTTAGTTTAACTTTAGCTAATCAGTATATGGCCCAATTAGAGCCTGAAATTCAAAGCGCAATTTTGGGCAATGTTGGCAGTTTAATTAGTTTTTTGGTTGGGTCTCAAGATGCCCAGATTTTAGATCGAGAATTTGGTGAAAACTATGGCCCCGATGATTTGGTGACTCTAGGTAGATTTCAAACTCTTTCCCGACTTTCCATTGGTTGGCAAGCCAGCAATCCTTTTTATGCTGTGACCTTGCCTTTGCCAGACTGTGTTAATAAAAATCGAGAAAAAATAATAAAGATGTCCCGAGCCCAGTTTGGGAGGAGAAAGAAGTAGTTTGAAAAGAGGAGCCTCCCGAGGTGGTCCGCCAGCTGGCGGACTCGGGAGTTGTTTAGTTATTATTCTGAAGACAGATGGCAAGAAAAATTAGTTACGATAGCTTACCGGCGACAAAAGCAGATATTAAAAGGCTTGATAAACGATTTAGTGGAGTAGATGGTAAATTTAGCAAGGTAATGGACCACTTAACAGGACTAGCAAAAATGATAAAAGACCTTTATGAAGAGTTTTCCGCTTTTAATTTAGAACATAAACGAGTTAAGGGTAAATTAGATAATCACGAGGGAAGAATTAGTAATCTAGAACAGCAAGCAATTAATTAAAAGCCAATTAATTCAATTTCCAGCTCTAGCTCAACTTCAAACTTTTCTTTAACTTCTTTTTTAATTAATTCAATTAGCTGATAAATATCATTAGCACTAGCTTCTTGGTCGTTGAGAATAAAATTAGCATGCAGGTCGGAAACAACTGCTCCGCCAATTCTTTTTCCTTTAAGGCCAGATTTATCAATTAACATTCCCGCATAGTTATTTTCGGGGTTTTTAAAAACAGAACCGGCAGAGAACCCCCAAGGCTGAGTGGCTTTTTTCTTTTTAATCTTAGTTTCGACCACTTTTCGAATATCTTGAGGAGAGCTTTCTTTAAGCTGGAAGATAGCAGATAAAATGATTGGCTTTTTCCCCGCCGCCGCCCTTTTTATCTTACTGGTTCGATAACCAAATTCCATCCATTTTTTGGAAACCCCTTTGACTTCTCCACTGGGTAAAAGTAAGGTTAGCTTTTTAACTGCGTCATCAATGCTTCCGCCAAAAAACGGTTCTTGGGGAGTACCGGAATTAACAGCCAAAGATCCGCCAACGGTGCCAGGGATACCGGCTAAAAACTCAACTCCCGACAAGCCATTTTCCTGGCAAAAACTTAATAGTTCCTGATTGCTGGTTCCGGAGGCCACCCTTAGCTGATTATTTTTTAACTTAGTAATTCCTTTGGCTTTGTTTTTAACCACCAAACCCTTAAAGTCCGAGTCGGCGATTAAAAGATTAGAGCCATTTCCTAAAACAAGGCAGGGAATTTTTAATTCTCTCGCAAGCCCTACAGCTTTTTCTATTTCTTCTGGAGTTTGGGCTTCGTAAAAAAGTTCCGCTGGTCCACCAACTCTAAAAGTAGTATGGTTTTTTAAGGGGACATTTATTTTTACCCGATCTTTTCCTAGCTGGCTAACAAGTTCCTGGTATTCTTTTTTCATCAGTTAATTATATCTTATTTCTTTTGGTTAATAAGATTTTCCAATATTAACCATCTTCTTTTTTTCTCAGGAGAAGGAACATCGTCTTTTAATTTGGCGGCGGCGGTTCCCGGCCGGGGAGAGTACTTGCTAATATAGGCTAATTTAAAATCCACTTTTTTACACAAATTAACCGTATTCTGAAACTGCTTTTTGGTTTCGGTGGGAAAACCAACAATAATGTCGGTGCTAAAGATAGCTGGGGGGATTGCTTTTTTGATCTTTCTAATTAAGACTAGATATTGCCTGGTGGTGTAGGGGCGGTTCATTTTTTTCAGAATATTATTATCGCCTGACTGAACCGGAAGATGAAGGGTGCGGCCGATATTTTTGTTTTTCGCAATTACTTCGATTAAGTCATCAGAAAAGTCCCAAGGGTTAGAAGAGAGAAAATCAACTTTTTTAACCCCCTTAATTTTAGCAACCTTTTCTAAGAGTTGAGGAAAAGCAGTGTTTTTTAAATCTTTACCATAAGAATTAACATTTTGGCCTAAAAGCATAATTTCGGAAAATCCTTTTTTAACCAAAGCTTTTACCTCTTTAATTATTTCCTCTTCTTTTCTAGAAACTTCTTTGCCTCGGGCAAAAGGGACAATGCAGTAAGCACAAAAATGATTGCAGCCGTTGGAAATAGGAACTAGGGCGGGGACATTCCGGGAATGTTCTGGAAGAAGTATTTTTGTTTTAGTCAGCTCTTCGGTTAAAATAATTTCAACATTTTTTCCAATTCTTCTTTGTAAATCTTTTAGGTTTTTTTCGCTTTTATCGAGCAGGGCCCAGCCGGCCAAGCAGCCGGTTAAAATAATTTTTGCCTTTGAGTTTTTCTTTTTTAAATTGTTAATCAGGCCATAAACCCGATTTTCTGCTGATTTTCGCACGATACAACTATTAATAATAATTAAATCTGCCCTGTTAATGTCTTTGGTTTTTTTGTATTCCCGATCAATAAAAGCCTGGCTGATTCTTTGTGAATCCGCCTTATTCATCTGACACCCGTATGTTTTGAGGTAAAACCTTTTAAGTTTAGGAGCCATGATCGCCTAATTTTACCATTTTGCTGGTTGACAAAACCAAGATTTAATTTAAACTTAATTTTATAAAGCCCCGTTTAATATAGGGCTTTTTTAATATCATGAAAAAAGCTTTAACTTTTAAAAAAGTTCTTGTTATTAGCCCAGAAGTTTATCCCAAGGTAAAGGTGGGTGGTTTGGGAAGGATGGTTGCTGGCGCGAGTAAGGGTTTGGCTAAACTAGGAGCAGAGGTTAAAGTCATTTCTCCTGACCAGAATATTTATCATCCCCTTTGGCAAAAAAAAACTCAGGAAAAATATCGCGTTCTGGGGCAAAAAGCATCTGGTTGGTCTTATGCCAATAACTACCAGCCAGACTGGATTTGGGTTCATGATTGGGGAGGCGTCTGGGCGGCAGCTGAATTTAAAAAAACCAATAATGCTAAAACTCTTTGGACAGTGCATAGTCCAATTGCTGATAGCTATGGTTATCAATACGGTTATAGTTATGAGAGCGAGAGCGAAGGAGACCCAATTGATTGGGGAGATTCTTTTTTTGATTTTAGTGCTTTAATCGAGCAAGGGATTGCGCTAAGTAATAAAGTAACAACTGTTTCTCCTACATTTGCCCGCTATCTTCAAAGAAGCAAGCTTTTTTCAAGCGCCAAAAAAATTACTGGCATTGGCAATGGAATTGATTATCAAGAATGGGATCCAGCTAAAGACAATTTAATTAGTTTTAATTTGAAAAACTCTTGGTTGGAATTTAAGCGAAGAAACAAAAAGGTTCTTCAGAAAAAACTGGGCCTGCCTCAGCTAGATGTTCCGATTTTTTGTTTTGTTTCTCGAGTGGTGCCCCAAAAAGGAGTTGAGCTTTTAACTAAAGCTTTGCCCGAGTTTTTGGCTAAAAACGAAATTCAGTTTATTCTTGTTGGCAGTGGTTCTCGGAAATTGACTCAATGTATCGATACATTAAAACAAAAGTTTTCTGGCCAAATGGGTGTTCGGTTGGTTGCTGATTTTGATCTGCCCCATCAGGTTTTTGCCGGCTCGGATTTTTTGGTTTTACCCTCGGTTTCAGAGCCTTTTGGAATTGTGGTAGCTGAAGCCCGGAAATACGGGGTTGTCCCTATCGTTCATTTGGTTGATGGTTTGGTTGATCAAGTTAAGGACAAACAAGACGGATTTGGTTTTAGAAAATATCAAAAAGATTTGTTTTTGGGTAAGCTCTACGAAGCCCTTGATAGTTATCAGAGTGAGTGGCAGTATCGGCAACTAGGCAATCTTGGCAAAGTGGAAAGCTGGGAAACGGTAGCTAAAAATTGGCTGGGGCTTTTGAATGAATGAGTTGAAAGTTATTAAGGATGCCCTCAAGTTAGACAAAGAAAAAATTACCTCTTTACCTGGTGGTTGGCGCAAGAAAACCTTTTTAGTTGAAGGAAAAAACAAGAGAGTTGTTAGTCTGGTTTCCCAAAAAGTAATTTCCAGGGTAAGGTTATTAAAGTCGGCCCAACTAGAGGAAGGGCTTAACAAAGAAAAAGTGATTTTAGGCCGAAAACTAATCAGTATCTCTTCTGTCAATGGCCATTATCTAATTGTTCGTACCTATCTTGAAGGAGAGCCAAAGTGGCAGTGGGGCAAAACAGAAGCAAAACAGCTAGGGAAGATGTTGGCAAAATTGCATCAAAAAGATATTTATCATTTAGACATAAAACCAGGTAATATTTTATGGAAAAAAGAGAAAATAAGTGGAGTAATTGATTTTGAGGAAAGTAAAAAAGGGAGAATGTTTCAGATTCAGGATTTAGCCAATACTCTTTCCTGGGTTTTGGTCAGTGGGGGAGAGGAAGAAGTTTTTTTAAAGGCTTACTTGAGTGGGGGAGGAAAAATTAATTATGGTAAAATGGAAAAGTGCTTGCCCCTATATTTAAGAATGAGAGAAAAAGAAGGAAACAAAAATGCCCTTATTTTTTTGTCCAAAAAAAGATTAGAAGATAGTCAGGGCCAAACCAAGAAAAAACTTTTAAAGTTTTCTGACCTTGCTTCTTATCGGAAAAAAAACAAAGGTAAAGAAATTGTTTTGGTGGTTGGCGCCTGGGAACTGCTTCATTGGGGTCATTTGCATTTTCTAAAAAGAGCAAGAAAATTAGGAGATTTATTAATTGTCGGAATAGCTTCTGATGACTCGCGAAAAAGGTTAAAAGGTGACTCTTTTCCCATTGTAGGGGAGAAAACCAGAGCAGAGAGCTTAGCTTTCTTTGATTTTGTCGACGGGACAGTTGTTTTGGCTGAAGATCAAATCAGTAAAGAACTTAAAAGTTTAAAACCGGATATTTTATACGCTGTTGAAAAAGACTGGCAAGAGGAGGTAAGAAAAAAAGAAGAAGGAGAACTAGTAAAAAGCTGGGGTGGGAAAGTGGTTAAAACTTCCTATTTGCTCCCAGCAATTTCTTCTTCCCAGCTGGTAGAGCAAGTAGCCTTGCTTAAAATCAAGCAAGTATTACTGGGAGAAAGAGAAAGGCAACCGCTTTTAAAAGTTAATGGAAAAGCTAAGAGTAAAGCTCAAGTAAAATACCAAGATTTAGAAAAACTAGGAAACAAACTAAGAAAGCAGGGTAAGTCAATTATTTTTACGGCCCTAACCGCCGATCTTTTTCACTTGGGCCATGCTCGTTTTATTCAAAAAGCGAAAAGTACGGGGGACTGCTTGGTGGTGGGAGTACCGAGCAATAGGAGTGTAGGGGAACTTAAGGGCACATCCAGGCCAATTATTGATGAAAGTGCCCGATCTTTACTATTGGCTGAGTTGCCTGAAGTAGGTCATGTAGTAGTTTTTGATGAGCGCACTATTTTAGGGTGTTTGCAAAAACTAAAACCTAATCTCTTTTTTACAGTTAAAGATAGCTGGAATACTCGGTGGCATCAGTCTCCGGAAGCTCAATTTATGAAGTCAATCGGAGGAATGGTTGTTCGGTCCGAGCGTCAAGCTCCATACATTTCTGCCTCCAAAATGATTGACAAGGCCGCCGGGGAATGGATTAAAAAAGAATTTGCCGGCATTTTAAAAACGGCCCAAGAAACACCAGTTTTAAACGCTGATTTTGATCCTCATGACGAAAAAGCTCAGCTGGGAGCACGAGAAAAAGGTTTTTACGAGCAGGTTTTGCAAGCAGTAGCGAAGAGAGATAAATGTGTTTTTTGTGATTTAAAAGAAAAATATATTGTTGCCAAGAAAAATGATTGGGTTTTAACGGTCGCTCTTTACCCTTACATTGACGGTCATTTACTGATTATTCCCAAAAAACATCTTGAGTCAGTAGCGGACATAACAAAAAAGGATCAGGACGCTATTTTTGCGCTAGAAAAAGAAGGAAGGGCTTTGCTTAAAAAAACTCTAGGGGTATCTAATTTTTGGTTTATTCTAAGAGAGGGAAATGGAATTAAGGCTGGAAAAACTGTCGAGCATTTGCATTTCCACCTCATGCCTTACGACTCAAGAATAATTAAAATGGTGGATACTAAATTAACTACCGCTCCTTTAAAAATAGCCCGAAAGTTGAGAGAAGTTAAATGAATAAAAGATACTTAAAACAAGCAGCCAAAATCGCTCTGAAATCCGGTTGTTTGCGGGCCAAAAGGGGAACAGTTTTAGTTAAAGATGACAAGGTCTTGGCAAAAGCCTTTAATAGCCCCTATCCTACTAATGATTTTTGCCAAAAGCATGGTTGTTTGCGAGATAAGCTAAAACTAGGGATGGGCAAAGAAGCAGAAAAATGCCGCGCGATTCATTCAGAAGCAAAGGCCATTGCTCTAGCCGCGCAAGAAGGACACTCCTTGAAGGGAGCAGCTGCTTACATTACGGGGATGTCTTGTATTAATTGCGCTAAGTTAATTATTGCCAGTGGGATCAAAGAAGTTTATTACTTAGATGTTCATGCGGACAGAACAGGAACAGTATTAATGGAGAAAATGGGAGTAAGGGTTGAGCGGATAGAGCTTGAGGGGGATAACCAAAAAGAGCGATTAAGAGATACCACTGCCCAGAAAAAATGAATCGGTGGCCAGTTTATTTTAACGAAAGGCTCTGGTTAGTTAATCCCAAAAGCGGCTTTGTGGGAGTAGCAACTTGCTGGACTAGCAAAGAATTAATTGCTCCTTATTTGTCTGATAAGGTCTCGGTTTGCGGCCAGCTTTACAGCAAAAGGGGAGTAGAGTTTATTATCCGAAATATTTATCTTAATCCTAAAATTCGCTATCTGGTAGTGGTAGGCAAAGACTCAATTGGTAGTGGGCAGGCTTTAATTAACTTAATTGAAAGAGGATTTGTTAAAAGCAATGGAGCTTGGCAAATAAAAGGAATTGAGCAGGCCTACCTTCCTTTACAAATTAAGGGAAAAGACCTAGATCTCTTTCGAAAAAAGATTAAAGTGATTGACTTAAGAGGAGAGATGAATCCTAAAAGGATAAATAAAAAAATAGAACTTTTAAGAAGGCTTCCTCCTTTTATCAAAAGAAAAAAGAAATTTAAAGAAAGCAAGATTGAAACCGAAGTCTATCCTTCCGAAACTTCCGGTTTTAGGGTGGAAGCAGAAACTATTGGGTTAGCCTGGTTGCAGATTGTGAAAACTGTTTTACGTTTTGGCTGGGAGATTCCTCGAGTGATTACTTATGGAGGAAAAGAGAAAATGGTTTTAAATTTAGTAACGGTGATTACCGGTGAGGATATTAAAAAACCGAAAATGTATCGCTTTTTTCCCTTTAAGAAAAAGGATTTGAAAACTTACTTTCAAAGTTTTTTCTCTACCAATATTGAACATGGGGGCTACACCTATGGAGAGCGAATATTTAAGTACCAAAAAAGTCCCAATGATATGCAATTTGTAAATCAATTAGACTTGATGGCCAAAAAGCTGAAAAGCTTTAGTTTTAACAAAGGGGCCTTAATTACTCTTTGGAATCCCTCAATTGATAATTATCCTGTGAGAAAGCCCTGGCGCACGCCCTGCTTAACTTTAATCCAGGGAATATGTCAGGGAAACAAGTTCCATTTAACTGCATATTTTCGCTCTAACGATATGTTTTCCGCTTGGCCCCAAAATGCTTTTGCGCTGTGTAAGCTGCAGGGGGAGCTAGCCAAAAAGATAAATAAAGAAGTAGGAATCTTAACTACTATTTCCCATAGCGCTTTTATTGATGAAAATGATTTAGCCCAAGCAGAAAAATTAATAGAAGAAAACAAGCGAGCTTTTTGCTTGCCCGATCCTAGAGGCAACCTACTTGTATCAGTGGAAGGCAAAGAAATTATTGTGAAACAAATGTCCCCAAGGGGCTTGTTTTTAGGAGAATTTAGACAAGACGCAACCAAGCCTAAGGCAGCCTTAAAAATGGCCACTCAGCTAATAGAAAACCAAGTTATTTCCAGCATTGCTCATGCTTTGGATGTTGGCGAACAACTGGGCAAGGCCGAATCAGCAATAAAATTAGGCCTAAAGTTTGAGCAAGACAAGGAGTTGCGTTAATTAACATGTATTGCTACATGTTAATCGGTAGTCGGTGATTTATTTTTAAATTCTGCTATAATGCCCCTACTGCCTTTTAGGGGCAGTTTTTAATTTTTTCTGCTCTTTTTTAATAATGCAAGGAATAAGACACCCGTATTCTGGTTTGTATATTGTGTTTGAGGGGATTGGTTGCAGTGGAAAAAGCACCCAAACAAAAATTTTATACAACTACCTATATAATTATTTTCCTACAGATAAGCTTGTTCTTGTCCGGGAACCTGGGGAAACCGAGATAGGTATATTAATTAGGAAAACGTTGCTTGGCGAAAACGCATCCCCAATATTTCCCATGACAGAGGTTTATCTTTTTGGGGCTGATAGAGCTGAAACATTGCAACGGGTAGTGATTCCGGTTTTGGAAAATGGTGGGGTGGTGATAGCAGATCGTTCTATTTATTCCAGCCTCGTTTACCAGGGCTTTGCTCGGGAGCTAGGCTGGAGGCGGGTTTGGCGGGCTAATCAAGAGGCAGTAGGGCAAGTTTTACCAGACTTAGTTGTTTTTCCTGAAATATCAGTAGAAACTTCTTTAGAAAGACTAGTTAAAAGAGAGGAGGGGTATGACCGTTTTGATGCAGAAGAGGCTCGTTTTTTTCAGAGAGTTAAAGAGGGATATAATTTTCTTATTCAGCAAGAACCAAGCAGGTTTTTAGTAGTTGACGGTCAATTTGGTATTGAAGCCCAAACTGAGATAATTTTGGGTAGAATTTGGGAGGTAATTCGAGAGAAGGGGATTATTACTTTAGAGCTAGATCGTTCTCGAGGAAGATTGCGGGGCAAAGAAAGGGGATAGTGGGCTAGTGGCTTTTTAAAAATTTTGTTAAAATACAAACAAATGAACAAAATAATTGAGTGCGTGCCGAATTTTTCGGAAGGGAAAGACAAAAAGAAAATTAAAGTTTTGGGTTTCGTAAAAATAAGATCAGTCTTGAAAAATAGGTTATAAATGTTAAGATTAATCTAATATTATTATTTAGACTAAAAGGAGAAATTAAAAAATGAGCGAAGATATAATTAGTGCTTCTGATTTGCCAATAATTAATTCTACGCCCAGAGAAAGAGGTAAGACAACCAGGCAAGTTGAAGAGGAAGCGAAAGTTAAAAAAGGAATGGCTGAAAGTCAATCCTTAACGGGTCCTGGTCCAGCCGAGCAAAGTAATCCGGCTCAGGTAATTGGTTTGAATGAATTATCTCAGGGGGGCACTGCTGAGGAACAGGCCGGGGCTAAAAGAATTCTTGAGGACAGAAAAGAAGCTGTTCCCGGGGTCCCTAATCCTGGAGAACAAAGTAATCCAGCCCAGGTCATTGATTTAAATAAATTAACTCAGAGCGACGATCCTAAAATAAGTGCTGTGGCAAAAGAATTGCTACGTCTTAGGGGTGGTAAGTAAACTTAGAAAAAAAAGACCTTGTTTAATAGTATTTTCCTATGGGCATGGAATTTTTTATTTCTAGGGTAATTTTATGATATACTGTCGTTAATTACGCACACCGAGAATTCCTCCTGATGGTTAAGACTCTCGGTGGAGGCAAAGGAGGAAAAAAAATGGTCAAGAAAAAAACAGATAAAAAAGTTATTGCTAAAACTAAAAAAACTTCGGTTGAATTATCCAAGGTTGATTT
>CBDUUX010000009.1:0-14755 GCA_965370515.1 uncultured bacterium | reverse complement strand
TCTGCCGCTCATTTTTTAATATCATCAATGTCGCAAATGTATCTTAACTTATTCATACGGGCTTGCCATTCTCGGTGGCGAATTAAAGCAGTTTCTATTTCTTTCTTGGATGTCTTGGGTGACTTTTTTATAAATCCATGAAGGATTAAAATTACATTTTTACGCGCAATAACATAAATCACTCTAATATTGTCCCTTCCTAAAATTCTTATTTCCCACAAGGGCGTACCTGTTAATTTTTTAAGGTGGGGAATAATTGATCGTAAACCATACTGCTCTATATATTGAAAAATTCTTAAAATTTTTGCCTGTTGCTTTTCTAAAAGAGAATCAAGAAATTTCTTGATTGGATTACCGCCAGCGGGAGCGGTGTAATAACAAATCGTGGTTTTCTGAATCATAAAAAAATTATAGCAGTAAAGAAATTTTAAATGTTATTATTAAAAACAAATGGGCAAGAAGAGAAAATCAAAGCGAAAACTTAAAATTCCCACCCGCGCTTTTCTTTTAAAATACGGCTTACCCACCGCCATTATTCCCGGCATCATCTTGGCCGCTACTTTCGGTTTTAATTGGGAAAAACTAATTAAAACTAGTCCCCGCCATAATCCGGCCATTTTTGCCAACCACCAAAAAGTAAATGAAGTTCAAGACGGCGACACTATTAGGCTTAAAACCGGTTTTCCTATCAGGTTAGTTGGCTTGGACGCGCCCGACAAGGGCGAGCCCTTATTTAACAAATCCCGAAGCTATCTTTTACAGTTAATTGGCAATAAGGTCGTGGAAATTGAGTACGCTCGAGTCCAAAACGATAATTACGGCCGGCTAAGGGGCTACGACCGACTTAATCTTAATGTGGCCCTGGTTGGGGCTGGACTAGCGGAAATTCGCTTGGGCAAACTCTGGCAAAGGCCAAAATATGAAGCTGAACTTAAAGAAGCTCTAAAGTACGCCCAATCTAACCAGTTGGGTGTTTGGAAAAAATAAAGTGTTAAATTTTATAGCAAGCTGGCGGGGACAAAAAATATCTTGCTGCCTTTTTTGCTTAAAACTTCTGACTGTTCCCAATTGACAATCACTCCGAAGGAAGGTTTGTATGTTTGAAGAAAACTAGTGAAGCTTCGGGTGATTTTAGCTCTTTTTTTTACCTCAATGGGAATATTTTTATCTTTGACAACAAAATCTACTTCTGCCTTGGCTGTGGTACGCCAAAAATTTAAGCTATATTTTCTTAATGCTAGCAAAGCATAATTTTCTAATAGGCCACCAAATTCAGCGCCACCAAGACGAAAGTCGTTTATTAAAGTGTTTTTAAGCCCCAAATCAACAAAAAAATATCTGGGATTTTTTTTAAGTTCGGTAATTAAGTTCTTATGAAAAGGATTAACTCTTTTAATAACAAAGGTTTGCTCAAGTATTTCTAAGAGTTCTTTCACTTTGGCAAAGGAAATATTTAAGGAGCTGGCAATGTCCGTATAGTTTATTGTTTTACCTAATACTACGGCTAAATATTTTAATAAATTAATAACGTTCTCTTTTTGCCGAATGTCATAAAGTCTAACAATGTCCTTTTCAATATAGGTCGAAAAGATGTTTCTTAGTAAAACCTTTTTGTTTTCAATGTCCGGTTCTAAAACAATCCGAGGATAGCCGCCAAATAATAAATATTCTTTTAAGTTGGTGTTTAAGCGATCTAAAAATAAACTACTCGTCTTGCGGGGTTTTTCTAGAGAAAATCTACTTTCTTGGTATTCGGAATACAGGTTAAAATCCTTTGATTTTAAAAACTCCGCAAATGAAAAAGGATAAAGTTCAAAAAACAAACAGCGGCCAACTAGATACCGACCTAATTTAACAATTTCAAGCGAAGAAGATCCGGAAACAATAAATTTAGCGTTAGAATAACTGTCAAACAAAAGTTTCAGTATCTTTCCAGCATTTTTCAAATATTTAACCTCGTCCAAGAAAAAATAGACTTTTTTCTTACCTCTTAGATAAAACTCAATATATTTTTTCGGGTTTTTTTCAAATCTGATTTTTTCCAAATCATCTTCAAAATTAACAAAAACAATATCGTCTTTCGCTATTTTTTTAGAAAGATCTTGGGCTATTTTAAGCATTAAAGTGGTTTTCCCCGATTGTCTCGGGCCATAAAGAGCAATAACTTCTGGAGAAAAAAGAAATTTATTTACCTGAATTTCTACTTCCCTCTCAATATAGTTGCTAGTAATATCCCTAGAATTCTTCATGTTGTCTTAATAATAATAGCATTAAACCGTTTTGTCAAGGAAAGAATTCCACTCCAATACTACAATAGATATAGGGTTTTACTTTTCCCTTTCGATCATAAAATCAGCCATTTTTAGAAGAGTGTCTTGAAAAACCGGATTAGGGGTAATTCGAGAAACAAATTTTTTCCCCTTTTCCACTAGTTTTCGGCTCAAGTTTTGCGAATAAGCCAAAGCACCTGTTTCAATAGTCAGCTCTCTTACCCGCTCCACCTCTTTTTTGGTTAATTCTGAGTTCCCATAGGCAGATTTTAAAAACTTTTTATCCGCGCCCCTAGCTTTTTCAACCGCCTTGATTCGCAATATCGTATTTTTGCCTTCCCGAACATCAGAACCAATTGGCTTACCTAAAACCGCCTCGTGGCTAAATAAGCCAAGCTCATCATCTCGCAGCTGAAAAGCAATCCCCACCGGAATGCCATATTTTTCCATTGCCCTAATTTGTGGATTTTTGCCTCCCCCCAGCAAAGCGCCAAGAATTAAAGGGCCGCTGATGGTATAGTGGGCTGTTTTATTCAAATGAATTCGCATAACATCCGCCTCATTAATCTTCTCAAGCAGTTCGTAGGTTACATCTAAGCCTTGGCCAAAGGCAGTGCGCAGTAAAGTCTGGCCAAAAAACTCAATCGCCTTAACTTTATTTTCAGCCGGAAAATCAACTCGGCTCAAAATCTCCATCCCCATGAAAGCGCCACAATCACCCAAGTCAATCGCCATCGACAAGCCATAATGATCCGCTTCGCCTTTTTTAAAAAACTGGCGATGGAAATCTTGATAACGAAGATGAATAGTGGGCTTTCCCCGCCGGATAACGTCTTTGTCCATAATGTCATCGTGAATTAGAAGATAGGCATGGACAATTTCAATTGCGATCGAGGCTTTAACAATCTCTCTTTTGTTTTCCCCGCCAGCGCAAAAATAACCCAGTTGGACTAAGCTTCCCCGAAGCTTTTTACCCCCTTTGCAAAAATCCCGGTAAACGCCCATCATTTGTTCGGGAATATTGGTTTTTCGAATTTCTTCAGCGGTAATTTTTAAAACAACCTTTTCTTTTTCCTTAAAATACCGCCCCAGGGCCTTATCCGCCTTTTTGGCATAATCCATTAGATATTTTTTGGCATCCACTAGAAGTTATTTTAACACAAAACTACAAGATCAGCAGCAAAAAAATTATCATCTTGACTTTAGGAAACAAATATTATTAAAATGAGCTTATGAAGAAAAAACTGCCTTTTAACATAGTAGGCGCTTTAGCGGTTTTTTTGGTGGGCGGCCTTCTTACCTGGGGCTTTTTACAACTTAGAAAAAAGCCAATTGTTTCCCCCCCTCAATTAGTGGAAGAGGCCGAAATAATAGTCGCTCCCACTCTCCCCCCCCACAATATTCCCACCCCCGGCAACCCCCGGCTGGAAAATCCGACTGAAGATTACCGGGAAGAATTAAAAGAAAATCAGGTCTCTCAGGGAGTAGTGGAAATAAGTATTACCAAAGACGAGTTTTCTCCAAAAAACATTACTCTCAAAAAAGGAGGAATTGTCACTTTTGTTAACAACGATACGGTTGACCACCAAGTTCGGGCCGATAATGATCAGTGGGGCTTGAAAAATCCCCTTGCGCCAACTAAAAAATACTCCCAGCAATTTGATGTTCCCGGTTCCTACTCCTATTCTTGCAAGCTAACCCCTGAGCTTAAGGGAGAAATTGTTGTAGTTGACTAAAGCTTTCATTTGCCAAAACTTCTTTTTCAAGCTAAAATCAAGGGATGAAAATCCTCATGGTTACCCCATATTTACCCTACCCTCCTTCTTCAGGCGGCCAAGTCCGGTCTTTTAATTTAATTAAACACTTAAGTAAAACCCACCAAATTACCCTGTTTTCTTTGATTAAAAATAAAAGCGAGGAGCAATATATTTCCAAATTTAAAAACTATTGCGCTAAGGTAGAAGTTTTTAAACGCTCTACCCACCCTTTCACTCTAAGCAATATTTTGCGCACTGGCTTCGGAGTTTACCCATTTTTAGTGATCCGCAATTTTTCGGCAGAAGTCAAAAGCGCTATTAAAAAAGAGTTGGAAGAAAATTATTATGATCTTATCCATGCCGAAACTTTTTACGCAATGCCCCATTTACCCGAAACCACAATTCCTGTTTTGCTGGTTGACCAAACCATTGAATTTCAGGTTTACCAGCACTATATGAAAAAAAGCAAAAACCTTTTCCTTAGGCCTTTTTTATTTATTGATGTTTTAAAAATAAAATACTGGGAACTTAAGTTTTGGAAAAAGGCAGAAAAAGTGATCGCTGTTTCTGAGTCCGATAAAAACAAAATGAAATCTTTAGTTAAAAATTTGGATGTGGATGTGGTCCCTAATGGCGCCGGAGAGGATTTGATGAAAATTTGGGGCAAAAAAAAGCCCGCTAAAATCCCGATTGTCTTTTTTCAAGCTAATTTTTCTTGGTTGCAAAATATTGAAGCAGCCGAAAACCTGGTCCATCATGTTTTCCCCCATATTCTTAAAAAGACCCCCAAAGCAGAGTGCTGGATTGTGGGCCAAGAAGCTCTAACCAAGACTGGTAATTTAGCTTCTGCCAAGGTTAAAATAATTGATTTGGCTGCCGCCGATATTCAGGGAGTGATTAACGCCTATAAAAAAGCGACAGTTTTTGTTTGCCCCTTGCGAGGCCCGGGAGGAACCAGATTAAAAATTCTAGCGGCGATGGCCGCGGGCGTACCGGTGGTCACCACTAAGGTGGGGATTGAGGGGATTGATGCCCAAAGTGGAGAGCAAGCCTTAATAGAGGATGATTGGGAGAAAATGGCTCAAGCTGCTGTTCTCCTTTTAACCGACAAAAAACTCTACCAAAAAATAATAAAATCAGCCCGAAAACTAGTCGAAAATCATTACAGTTATGAGAGCATTGCCCGGTCCTTGGGAAAAATATATAAACAACTTGCGAGTAAAAGGAAAAAATAGTATTTTCTTCTTTTTTTTAGAGCGCCAAAAGTAATCCTAGGCCAAGAGTGATTCCGCCAAACAAAAGCGCAAAGATTGTGTTTTCCGCTGCCCCCGCCCGCGGCAGTTCAATTCGGGTCGGAGCTGGTTCATCAGAATAGGTAACTCCTCCTCCTGATCCGGGAGGAGGAGTATTAGTTGGAGTAGCGGTTGGTCCGGGACAACCACAGCTGGTTTCGGTAGGACAACCAGGATTAAGACATCTCTTTACTCCCCCTACTTCCTGACAAAACAAACCATATGTGCAGTTATCATCGTTAATACATTCTTCATAGCACTTAACAATTCCTAAAGTGGGAGTGGGGGTGGGAGTTGGTTCAGGACAACTACAATTCTCACTTTCCGGACATTCGCTATTGACACATAAACTGGCCCCTCCAACTTCCTCACAGCTCACAGCCTACTGACAATCTTTATCAAATTCACACTCACTTTGACACTCCGGCACAGTAGTGGGAGTGGGAGTGGGGGTATTGCTTGGTCCGGGAGCAACGACAAAAGTTAATTTACACTGGGGCGCCGCCTGATCTTGTTCCGCCTCTGCTTTTTCAGGGGCGCTAGGAGTAATTTGCACCTCGCGCAAATCATACAGCTTTTGGGCAAGGAGCACTGCGACCCCTGCGGCGGCGATTATTCCTAAAACCAGTATTAAATTCCTTGCTTTCTTCATTATTAGTGCCAACCCAAGGTCGGGTTATAAACCATTGATTCAATTTCATAAGTCCCCGCCTGGGTAACGGTATAGGGCAAGTAAAAATCGTTTCCTTGTTTTTGCTCACTTATTTGCCAGCCCCCCACTTGGGTATTAACAGTAACACGGAAGCGAGCTTTGGTAATTCCCGCACTCTCGCTAGTTGTTCCGGTAGTTGCTAAATAAAGCTTTTGGCCAATGGTAAAAACACTGCTGCCCACATCAATTAACTGCCAATCCTCACCATAAAGCCGGCAATAACTACAGCTAATTGAGGAAGGAGGAGTAGGGGTGGGAGTGGGTTCATCAGTGGGAGTAGTGGGTGTAGGCGTTGGTTCATCTACCGGAGTAGTGGGAGTGGGATCAATTGGGGCAGTAGGCGTAGGCGTTGGCTCATCTACCGGAGTAGTAGGAGTGGGAGTGGGATTTTGATCACAAGTACAATCCTGATCGGTAGGACAAGTAGGATTAACACAGCGCTTAGTCCCGGAAACATCCTGACAAGTTAATCCTTCCGGACAGGGAAGACTAGTACAATCTGACCAGCAGGAACAACAGTCATTTAAAGGCTCAGGGCGAGTTTTACAATACCAACACCGATAACTTTCACTATTAGGATCAGTGTCCAGCTGGCAAGTATCTTCGTATTCGTTATAAATATCTCCCCCCGGAGTACACTGACAATAATTTTCACAACCCTCTTTAGTGCGCTTACTCAAATCCCCACTTTGGCATTCACCCGGGTCTGGAGTTGGAATTTCTTTTCTTTTGCATGACCAGCACTCTACTTCCTCACACTCATCGTTCAAAACCTTATAAGAAGTACAACTATCCTCATATTCTTCCCTTTCAGAACACCAAGCTTCACAGCCCTCTTTACTATTTTGAGAGTTAATGGTCCAGCATCTATCCGGATCGGGATTACACTCCGCACTGCGCCTGGTTTCCTGGGATTGGCGCACAACCAGTAATCCTAAGGGCAAAGAAAGTAAAATTAAAGCCAAAACCAAAAAAGGAGTTATTTTTTTTAGCTTTCCTCCTTTGGGTTTTTCACCCACTTCTTCTTCCGGAGTTGGAGGCGGAGAAAAAGGAGGAGGGGGTGAGCTGGTTTTTACCAAAACTGGCTCTGGCTCAGAAAATACTTCTTTTGCTGAGGGCTCTGGCTGTTTAAACTCTGGTTCCTTACTGGGCTTTTCTTCGAGCTCTGCCAAAACCTTATCTACTTTTTCTTTAGGAAAAGGGGGAGAACTCAGAGAAGAAGCTGTTTCTTCTTTTTTTTCCTCAGCTAATTTGGGCTTTACCAAAGGCGGCAAAGAATCGGTTGGCTGAGAGCCAACTTGCTTAGTGTCGTCAGTCGAAAATCCCTGGTCATCCATTGCTTTCATTATTGCCGCAAAATAATTAATTGTCAACTATGAAATAGTTTAAGATTTTCAGCTTTAAACAGGGTATAATCAAAACCAAGGAGGGATCGCATAGTCTGGCCTAGTGCGCTCGCTTGGCCACCGCCTCTGGCGGGGTTCCGCCAAAGGCGGAAAAAGCGTGTAAACTTATGTCTAGCATGTATACCGTTTATATTCTTAAAAATCAAAAGGGAAGGCATTACATTGGCTATACCAAAAATTTAACTAACAGATTAAGGAAACATAACAGTGGTGACAGTAGTTATACAAAAAAAAGAGGCCCTTGGAAAGTAGTTTATCAGGAGAGATACCAAAGTAAAAAAGAAGCATTTAAAAGAGAAAGGCAAATAAAGAGTTTTAAAGGCGGCGAAGCGTTTAAAAAATTGAAAATAGTTTAAAATAACAAAACTTGGAGGAGTCGGATAGCGGTTCATTCCACACGCTTGGAAAGCGTGCGAGCGCAAGCTCACGGGGGTTCGAATCCCCCCTCCTCCGCCTGCTTAATGGATAAAGCCATACCTCTCGCCCACTTTAAGCCTCTGTAGCTCAACGGAAAGAGCACTGGCCTCCGAAGCCAGGGATGAGGGTTCGATTCCCCCCAGAGGCACTGCCCAAAAACTAAGGGTTTCCCGCAAAGCGGGATCCGGCTCCGCCATGACAAGTCCCTGCCCGCAATCGCTACGCTCAAGCGTTGCAGGCGGGCCTTCGGGCTCACTAATTGTAAGAACTTGCTGGGACTTGGCTTCGCTCTGGCTGTAAATACACTTATAATTGCAAATGTTAAGCATTGATTTAGATGCTTGTAAGCTGGTTTAGATTGTTATACAATATATTTGTGAAGCGAGAGAGTTTTTACTCTCCATGACGCTAACGCCTCAAAGGTCCAAATGTGAGGCGCTTTGCAAATCAAGAAGCCCTTCAGGGCTTCCTTTTTTTATCCATTACGGAAAGAAAAACGCAAAAAATTTGCATATTGAAAGTGAATATTTTTTAACCTATACTAATCTCAAGGGACAAAAAGATGTTAAACCTCTATAAATCATCACCAGTAATCGACGGCAAAGAGCTTCTTAGAAGAAAAACTAAGAAGAAAAAGCTAGTTGTTAATGTTTATGCTAATAAAAAGCGCGTTTTGGGGTATTTGAGCCGACTTGACTTTGTTGATAATACCTTTTTCCAACGCAAAATCAACGTCTTTGGTTTCCCCTTGGGAAAATAGTCGTTTAATCTCGTCTTCTTCCATTTTATCCACTCCCATCTGGACAACTGGTTCAGGAACTAAAACCTTCACCCGGCCTAAATCAACTAATTTTGTCGGTAAATCAAAAAAAGATCTTCCTTTAATTAAATCCCAAACGGTAATACCATATTCATCTGAAATTTCCTTAACTAGCAAACTAGGAAGGTTAAATTTAATTGGATGAGGTACTTGAGTTCTCGGTCCAGTATATTTTTCTTCCCGAACAGCAATATCAATGTGAGCCCCACTACCCCCTCAACTGCCGCTCTTAATTCAGGACCATAAATCGGAATACCAGTATAACCAAAACCTGCTTCGTCAACTAAAAGGATGTCCTGCTCTGACAATCCCCAAGAATATAACTTTTCTTTAATAAACCTTCCCAATTTAGGCTTTAGTGATTCCAACACCTTAAACTGTTCTTCTACCTCAACAATCCGCTCTCCCATATGAAAATTATATCAAAACTCGTGGAAAAACTACTTCGAAGATTTATTTGGCTGGGCAGCAACTTTTTCTTTCCCCTTGGTTCTTTTCTCAATCTCAAAAGGCAATCTCTTGTAAACCCAATTACTGACCTTATCAGCAGCGTTCTTTTTTTCTTCTCCTTGGGGTAAATACTTTTTTAAAATATCTTTAATCTTTTCCTCATCCGCCTTGATAATTACCAAGCTAATTAAAGAAAGGGGCCGAAGATGGGTTTCAATCTTCACCAAATCATGACCCCATTTTTGGACAAAATAATAGCTTTTTAAATAATCCCAATCAACTCGCTGTTCCGCTCCCGGTAAATACACTCCTTTAGTTGTAATTCGATATTTTACTTTTTCTGGCTTAACAGTCGTTAAAACATAGTAGAAAAAAAGCAAGCTCAAAATAGCGGCAATCAGCCCCCACTCGCCAATCACAAAAAGGATCACGCAAATCAAACCGGCGGAAGCTAGGGCAGTAACCCAAAAATCACGGTCTTTTTTTTGGTAAGGCCGGGATAAAGCTTGCCAGGAAAACAACTCTTTTTCTTCTTTCACCGCCATTACTTTAATTGGCTCCGCTTGCTTTTCCTTTTGATTCATCTGTCTTATTATTACCAAAAGAAAAAAGTTTTGCAAGTAAATGAAACCCCGTACCGCCCCCCGCGGGACTGGTTTTGGGATAGCCTGAGGCTAAAATAGTGGTCAAAGGAACGGCTAAAACCAAAGAAGTGGAACCAACCAGCATCCGCACTATTTCTTCAGCAATAATCTCAAAATTAATTACTTGCAAAAAAGGCTGGGGATTTTGGGAAAAAAGAAGAAGAAGGGGAAGTGAAGCCCCAGCGTAAACCAAAACCAAGGTGTTGACCATTGAGGCAATATGGTCCTTGCCTACCTTCATTGCTTTTAAAAAAAGCTCTTTTTGAGAAAACTGAGGATTAGCCTCCCTTAGTTGCTCCACAATCGCTGATTGAGAAACAGTGACATCATCCAAAACACCTAAAAGTCCTAAAAAAATACCGGCCAAAAGCAAACCCTTAACATTAAATAAATTAGGATTGGTAGATTGCAAAAAACCAACCTCTTCCGAAACCAGACCAGTCAGATGAGTGGCTTCCACTGTCAAATGGGCTAAAAGCCCAGCGAAAACTAAAGTTAAAATTGTACTTGCCACCGCAATACTGGTTTTACGATTTATTCCGTGGGACAAATAAAAAGTTAGAGGAATAATCAAAAGAGCAGAAATAATACTGATTAATAAAGGCGGTCTACCAGCCGCAATTTGAGGCACTAAGAAAAAAACCACCACTGAAAAAGAAGCGAGCAGTCCCAAAAGAGAAGCCGCTCCCCGCCAGCCGCCAATCACTACGACCAAACCGATAAAAACAAAAAATAATAACAAAAGCGGCTTTCTCCTCACAAAATCAGTTAAATAGTAAACTTCTTTTTCGTTTTCATCAAAAGAAAGTTCAAGTAAAACCAAATCTCCTTTTTGATACTCTACTTTGCCCATCATTAGGGTCCCCTCAGTCACTACAAAAACAACCTGGCCCTTGTTTTCTCCCGAGCTTAATTCAACTTCCAAGTTCTGCCGCTCAATTTCCTCACCTCCACTGAGAATAATCTTTTCTTCCCGAACCCGAAACACTTTGCCTTCTACTGTTTTAGAAAAAGCCTTGGCTTTAAAAGGAAAGGTTAAAAATAAAAGAGCGAAAAGCAAAACTAATTTTAATTTTTTCATCAAACCCATTTTAGCAAACCCTGATAAATTTTTAAAATCTCGGCTTTGGCCGGTAAATTGGTTTTCATAATCGGTTTTAAACCAGATAAGGCTTTAAAAATATTTTGATCATAACTTATTTTTCCCAAAAAATGCTTTCCGGACCAATTAATTATCTGCTTGCTTTTTTCTTTATTAAGATCCCATTTATTAACTACCAGTCGCCAGGGAATTTGAAAATGATTGACTACCTTCAAAACTCTTTGCAAATCGGCAAAACCTGAAGGGGTGGGTTCAGTTACTAAAACAGCCCGATCGCTTCCGTTTAAAGCGGCAATCACCGGACAACCTGTTCCCGCCGGAGAATCAATGATCATTATTTGATAAGCAAACTTTTCCGCTTTAGCTTTAAGCCTATCGACAATTTTACCGGAACCAGCTTCGCCCGGATAAAGCTGAGCGGAAAACAAAGGAAAACCAAAAACATTATTTTTAACCCGGATTTGAGCGCTTTTTACTTTCTTTAAACTAATTGCTTTGTTTGGACAAACTGCTTCACAAGCGCCGCACCCCTCGCAGAAAAATTTGTTCAGAGACACCTTTTTCTTAATTTTCAATTTACGATTTTCAATTTTCAAAGCCCCGAAAGCGCAAATTTCTACACATTTACCGCAAAAGTTACATTTGGATTGATCAATAACCGCTTTTTCCAAAACCGAGATTTCCTCTGTCTGGTCCCAGTTTTCGCCCTTCCCTAACCACAAATGTAAATTAGGGGCGTCAACATCGGCATCAACCGCCACAATCTTTCTTTTCTCCCCAAAAAGCAAACACAAGCAAGAAGCCAACATACTCTTTCCCACTCCACCCTTGCCACTGGCAATAACAATTTTCACCAAAAGTTTACCTCCCCCAGCTTTCCCCCACAATAAGCTCTAACTATTTTTTTAGAATAAGGAATTTCTTTTTCAATCTTAACCTTCTGGGCTTTACTAATCTTAATAATCTCTTTTTTATCCCCTAAATCAAATTGATTGATAACTATTTTTACCGATACTTTCAGTTTCTTCAAAAGCTGCAAAACCAGCCTTAAATCGTGCGCGCCCAGGGGAGTGGGTTCGGTCACCGCCATTGCCAAATCCACCCCAATCAAAGCCCGAATCACCCCGCAGTGCAAACCCACCGCCGTATCAATAAGCAGATAATCAGCTTTTAACTTTTGGGCTAGTTTTTCTCCATACTCCCTGGTTTTGGTAACAATTGGCCCGGTTTCCTCTACCACTCCGACTGACCGGCCAGTAATCAGCCAAAAATTATTGCTAACCTCGCTTTTAAAAACTTCGCCAATAACTTTTTTTTCAATTTCAATTGCACCATTTGGGCAAAGATGCCAGCACAAACCGCAACCCGAGCAAAGCTCGTGAACAAAAAGAGGATAACCTTTAGGGGGCATAAAAATTGCCTGAGAACGGCAATTTTCAAGACACAATCCACACTGGGTACACTTTTTTTTATTTAGTTTCGGAAATCGAGCGTAAATCTTTTTAACTGATTTTTTTAATTTTTGAGATAGGAGTAAATAATCATCCGGACACTCCACATCCAAATCCAACAAAATCACTTTTTTACCCTTTTTGACTAACTTATTAGCCAGCAAAATAGCTACCGTGGATTTCCCCACTCCGCCTTTGCCGCCAGTGACAGCAATTACTTTAAACATTAAATTCTAAATCCCCCGCCTGCAACGCTTGCACTAGCATTGCGGGCAGGTAAACAAATTCTAAATTCTAACTTTTTAAATTCAAAACGCCAAGTTTACCATCTAAAAACTCATCAATCGCCTCTTGAGCAGTTTTACCTTTTACCTGATAAACATCAATTAAGTTAGCCCGCAGGGCATTAAGGGCAATTTCCCCAATATTATTAGTCAACACCACCCCACTTTTTTGTTTAATAACCAGATTGCCGACTCGCAAACCCGCTTTAGTTTTTTTACTCGCATAAGGGTTTTTTAAAAAATAAAAACCTTTTACTTTTTCCCTTTTTAAATTCACAAACAACAAGTAGGGAGCGCGGCCAAAACTAGAGGCTAACTGGCTGGACAAGCCCCTTTTTATTTTTATGGGAATCGCCAAATGGCTAAATTCACTAATCAGCGGTTCCAAATGAACGGATAAAGACTCAACTTTGGAAAAAGCTTTTTTAACTTGACTTTCAATTTGATCGGCAATTTGATGGGCCCGATCTACGCTCAACTTTTTTCTTACTGCCACTTTCACCTCTCCTTGTAAAAAAGGCCCAGATTGGCGCAATTTTAAATCAAAAGCCTCTTCTACTCCCGCCACCTTTTCAATCGTCTCAATTACCTTTTCTAAAAACTCTTCTTCCGGTCCAATATCCATTAAAGCAAGTAACGAATCTTTTAAAGAGAAAAATCCAATTTTTAAAATCAACAAAGCCACGCCCATAGTCACCAAGCCCTCAATATAAGGAAACTGGTAAAAACTAGCCAGAGTACCGGTAAAAACCGCCAAAGAAGAAACAATGTGGGTTTGGTTTTCCTTACCCATGGCAATTAAACTGCTCGCCCCCACTTTTTTACCAACCTTAATTTCTAAGCGCCCAAAGAAAAATAACACCAGGGCATCAACTAAAGAAATTCCCAGGGCCAACAGGGGAATCTTAATTTCCGAGAAGGTAAATAAATATTCCCCACCGAAAATAAACAGCTGAATCCCGGCCCAAATAATTAAAAAAGAAATAATTAAAGTGCCAACATTTTCCGCTTTATAATAGCCATAAGTAAACCGCTTGCTTGGCTTTTTGCCGGCAATTTTTAAACCAAAAAAAGAAGTGAGAACCGAAACCATATCCGAGCTACTATGCAAGGCATCAGAAAAAAGAACCGCGCTTCCGGACAAAAAACCAATAATTAACTTTAAAACCGCTAAACTGCCTTCCAAAAAAACCGCTTTTTTAGCTAAAGTCTCGCCCTCTTTTAACCTTTTACCTTGTTCACTCACTTACTTTGCCCGGACCAGCCCGGACCGGTGGGATTAACTAATTTTTTCAACTTTCCCGCTTTAAACTCGGCCAATGCCTCCAAAACAGTCATATCAGGTTTAGCCTGATATAGCTCAACTTTAGCTTCGGAAAGCACCCAAAAAGCTCGCGGGCCAAAATTAACCCCAATCACCGCCTTTACTTTTTGGTCAGCCACCAGCTGGGCCGCACTAACCCCCGCTCCCCGACTAGCTTCTACCGCTTCATTGGCAATGGGCTTAAGTTTTCCATCTTTACTCTCACCAATTAAAAAATAAGCGCAGCGGCCGAAACGAGAATCAATTAAGCTTTTCTCATCTTTACCAGTACTAGGAATGGCAATTTTCATTGTTTTTTTCCTTTCTTAATAACTAAAAATCTAAATTTCTATACCCCTTCTCTTATCTCTTTCTAATCATCGGGCTGCCGCATTTAGAACATTTTACCTGAAAACAAGGCACTCCCACCTGATGGTCTGCTTCACATTTGCACTCCGGGTTGGTGCACACACACTTACCTCCAGGACCCGCGGCTAAAGGGCCACTCATTCGACCTCGGCCTTGACCCAAGCCCCGACCTAAACCTCGACCACCCAAACCTCTTCTTGGTCTAACCATTTTTTCTTCACCCCCTTTCAAAATAATCGCCCTGCTTAATACTAACGCACTAGCTGTCTTTTTTCGACCTTTTTTCAAAATCCGCTGAAAAGTACTTTGTGATACTTTCATTTGTTTAGCGGACTCCGTTTGCTCCAAACCCTCAAAATCGGCCAAGCGCAAAGCCTCCCATTCATCTTCCCCTAATTCTACTTCTTTTAAATAAGAAGCAGGTACGCCCCGGGGACGAAAATAGCTGGCCTCTGGGCAAAAACAAATCCGGCGAAAT